>JBLNDG010000001.1:0-4585 GCA_050261415.1 Caulobacteraceae bacterium
TACATCAAAACAGGAGCGCCTTCATTTTCCTCTCTCTATGATTTTGATATGGACATTATATCCGTCATCCTTTGGACAGGCAATACCATCAGCTTACTGACATTTTGCGGCGGCGTAAACAATTGGAAAAGCAGGTGGAGCTCGAAATAAGCTAAAAGAAAGAATTGAGCAGTTTGTAAAGTATGGATATGGAAAATGCGCTAATCATCGTGGTGGTAGAGTTGCTAACTGGAAGATTGGGTAATAAAATTAACAGAATTAATTAATAAATATTATTTTAATTTTTTTGAGGAGAAGCCATATAGAATAGAGAAGGAGATTTTATAAAGTTTCCTGCATATAACCACCTATTGGGTTTAATTGGGTTGACAAGTTATCTCATGCTTGAAAAGCCACTAATATCAGCACATTCCCGCCTCTTGCCCAATCCATGGTAAGGATGAGGTCACTGTTCGATCCTGGTTGAGGGCTCCGGTTAGATATACTTATAATGCCCTTCCGGTTTTAAATCGGGCAGATCCAGTCCCAACCCCAAAACCAGATGATTCCTGATATCATAGCAGAGATCGCATTTTCCGGCATACTCGTTTTTGGGTATATATTCATATTCTTTTTTCGCTAGTTCAACCAAGCCTCTTATACCAGTAGACTCCAGACTGTTAACTATGCGGTACTTATCAGGGTCAGCTCCATTCACAAGTTCCTTCAGTGGAATTGAAAATCCCGGACATGACTGGGGAATAAAGTTACCGTACAAGTCAACATGAAAATGATATACGTCTGACAGCAGTTTACAGGGCTTTGATTCTTCCAATATTTCTTTAAAAGGCTGCTTCTTCATCATAGGTTTATATGTCTTAAAAGCCCGTCCTTTCAAATTAACTCCATACCTGTTTAACAGCTTCACCGGATAATCCTGTCCAAAAAGCTGTGAGTACTCGTCAAGAGAGTGAGGGCTGTGATCATTCATCGTGTCAATATCGCCCCAGAATTCCATTAGCCAAGGAAATACATTCATCTTTGTCTCCGAACAGGTCTTAATTAAAGCCTTTACCTTCCAAAAAGGTATATACTCGTTGTGGTATGGATCTATGGATATAAGCAGGGTGTTTAATCCATGGTCTTTAAGATCCTTAAGGACGGCCTTTGCTGACGCTTCATCCTTATACCAGGATGCATTGGTTTCAATATATTCAATATCAATATCGTTTCTTTGGGCAGCCTCAAGAATACCCAGAATTTTATCGGGTTTTAGAAGTGGTTCACCACCGCCGATATGAACGGAATAACAACCCAAACTCTTTAAGACAGAAAATATCTCATCAGCCATGGATGGCGTCATGTAATCGTCCGGCCACTTTGGGGAACTGGAATAGCAGCAATGTTTGCACATCGATGAGCATTTATAGTTTGTGATTATTCCCCCGGATACCAGATTTTTAATTCTTAACAAATTTGAACCTCCTAACTTCCTCTCTATCCAATCATAGGCTCAATACGCAATATAGATTTCGACTTATTATATTTATAACACCTCATATGTTTTTGCACAATTATACACTTTAACAGGGTACTACATAATTTCTTATTTTTTCTTTTATAGAAAAGTGGTAATTTTATCGTTATATCTTAAACATAATTTCAAAAAATGCTAAAATATTATACAATTCTACTAATATACTTTGTATTGGGAAAATACTCATTAAAGTTTTGAGGTGAAATTTAGATGGAACTAACTGATAACATAAGGGCTGTTCTTAAATTCTATTCTTCTCTTGGCAAGAAAGAAGCATTTTGTAAATTGAAACATTATAATGGCAATACGGAGGAATATATTTATGCCAGGCTGGAAAGAGCAGCCTTTGACCAGCGTGATGGAAACAATATTGCTACCTTTTCAAGATATGCTATATGGGCAGATGACGTAAGATATCTAATAAAAAACGCTATTGAAGCTATTAGGTGCAAAGATGCTATAAAAGCTACCGAGGAACTTACGCTAGCATTGAATGCAATGGGTGCATTTGTCGATATACAGAGTATGTTTGACGCTCAGTCAGGAAGAATGCAGTTTGAAAAACCTGAAGTTATTTTAAAAGAGTATGACGAGTTTAACGGGAATAAATGAAATAATATGATATATTTATATAAACCAGATTCCGGAACTTATATAGGGAGAATGTTTATGCCCCAGATATTTAATGCCAAAAATATTTCATATAAACTTAAACAATCGCCAATACCTGAATTTTCCTGGCATACAAGTCCAAGATTAGCTGAAATAGCAAAGTCAAAGAAATTGCACTTTGACATCAGGTCGCTTGACCCGGGAAAGTACTCATATCCTTACCATTTTCATCGAAATGCGGAAGAAATATTTGTAATACTATCAGGAAAGGCTATGCTTCGAACGCCTGAAGGATTTGTGGAACTATCTGAAGGTGATATAGTGTTCTTTGAAATTGGACCGGCAGGCGCACACCAATTGTATAACCATTCCGGGCATCCATGCTGTTATCTTGATATACGTACTGCTGCAGACATAGATGTTTGCGAATATCCTGACTCAGGTAAGATAAATATCCTTCCATATCAAGAAGTATTTAGTGCGAAGGATAAAGTTGATTACTATAAAGATGAGGAAAAAGTAAGTGAGAAGTGGCCGCCTGAAATAGTTGGCAAACCAGAATACTAGTGTTTGATGTATACTTGTTTACTTGAAAAAAGGGCTGTGATAAATATTATCGAAAATGCCATATGATCTGTAATAATTTTTATTTTGCAATCTGAACGCTGAGGATATTGATTCAATTCTTGACATTGTAAAATGAAATTGCTCATCGGTGGCGGCAGAGCCAAACGTTAAGCGAAATATAAAAAAAGGAAGGAATAAAAGCTTCCTTCCTTTGCGTATTTTATATCAATATCCCCTAAACATTATGTAAATCACGCATTTGCTATTTTGCTTCCGCTGCTCGCGGGCGCGTGGTTTCCAGCGGCTTCAGAGGTTTTTGTTCCAGTATTTTTTCCACTTCCTCGTATCCTGCCGGGAATGCGTAGTTATAACGGGCTGGAAGCGCGAAAACATACTTGTTGCTGCGGGCAAGTTCCGTTGGCCCTATGGGCGCAGCGCCAATGTGAAATTTCCCGTTTCCGAGGGAGATCCACTGGTCTATGGTCAGTATCATAATCGGTATATCCTGCCGCGGATTTTCTTCGGTCCAAAGAGGATGCCTTATTTTTAAAACAGGACCGGTTTCAACTCCATCATTTTTTGAAGGATCACCTGAAGATTTTCCTGAAGATTCACCAGTTGCATCTCCTGCCGGCAAGCCCTCCCATTCTTCCGTCACGACGGCAAAGCCGCCCCAGCTTCCGGGCAATGTAAAGCTAAAGCCGTATTGCGTATTCTAGTATACAATTGAGACGACTCCTTCAGGCTCATCCTTCGAAGATGAAGAGCTGTCGCCATCGGAAGGGTTAAATATGTCTTCCCCAAATACCCTGATTGTCTTTGCTTCTGCTGAAACAGGATATATCATTATCATGGCATCGCCGGTGAATGTGACCAAAACAAACTTTCCCTTCTTCAACTCGCTCGCGGAAATTTCATTGTCAGTAAATCCGTCATATATTTTGGTTTTGTTCCCGATAATCACATTGGCTTTATCATAATAGCCTGTTTTGGGGGATGCATCTTCAACAAAAATGCTCTCCGGCTTTTGTCCTTTGCCGGTTGACAGTTTCGTAATTTCTCCTCCGATATCCACATTTTCAATAGCCGTTATAAACCAGCTGCCGTTGAAGTTGCCGGCGGTGACGTATTCCCTGGCAGTAATTCTTGATTTTGTTGAATCAGTGTAAGTAAATACTACCTCGAACCTGTATATATCATTATCTTTCCTATATACTTCCCTTATTTCATAGCTCTCCACCCATGGGCTTGATACGCCGGTAACCCAGCCAAGTCCGGCAAATTCGGAATAATATTCGCTTCTGAGGTCAGGGGACATGACAGCGTATTGAAGCGCGCCGTTTCTTGTTTTAACCCCTTCGGCCCACGACTTTGCGGCAGCATAAGGTTCTTTCGGCTCAAGCGCAAGTTCTAAAAGACGGATTCTTGCCTTATCAGTTTCAGCTTCACTTATTTCGGTTTTGTCCGAATCAATAGCCATGGCGCTGGCAATTATCGAAATTGCCAGGATTGATACTAATAAAATGGCAGTTATTGGTGTAAAAATGTATTTCTTCATTATTTCTACCTCCATGGTTTATTGTTTAATTAATAGACGCAATTATGCAAAGAACGGTTCAGAAAAGCATCGAATTTAATACTAATGAAAAATTCTCTTAATTGCTGTGACATATACGGACGGACGAAATTTTTTAGTGCCTATTAATTCCTGATTGGCGAAAAATGTGTTTTACTGTTGTGCGGCAGCACGGAGTAAAATAATCGTAGGGAAAAAGTAAAAGAGACCAATCTTCTTTGGTAAAATAAAGTTGACACAACCCAAAACCAAGGAAGGAGAGGTCTCTTTGAATAACATTATACAGCAAGTTTGCACAAAATTCATCGAAAGGA
>JBLNDG010000002.1:0-7354 GCA_050261415.1 Caulobacteraceae bacterium
CATAGTTTTGACCTCACATTTATTATTCTCTATGGACAATAGCTTACTGCAAAGGCTTTTGAAGGTTTAGCTGTAAATTATTCCATGGTAAATTGTTCTTTCATGCTTTTGCCGTATAGCCATGTAATGAGAAAAATATGACAAAATATGCGGATATTCCATAATTGCTTATTGCATTTCATAGCAGAGAAAGTATATTATATTATAACAAGTAAGCGCATATATTCTACCTTAATTAGTCATGCGCCATAAAGAAGTTTCAAAAAAGACTTCCTTGGTAGTTAAAGTGTTTCAATAGAAGCCTTTTTTATAAATTGGAGGGCTGTGTATGTATATAGACAGGGAAGAAGCTTTAAGATATATGGGCTATAAAGGACAGAAACTGGACGCTAACGTTGAAAGGCTCCTGGATGCTTGCATTGATGAAATAACGGAGATTTCAAAAGGGAGCTTTACCTATGAAATATTTGATATTGAGAGGGTAGAGGAAGGCTTGTGGCTGAAAGGGACCACCCTTATCCTGAGAGGACGGGATATTGACGCTCATCTTTCGAAATCAGAAAAATGTGCAGTGATGGCAGTGACTTTAGGTCTTGAGATTGACAGGCGCATAGCTTTTTATTCAAAAACTGACCTGACCAGGAGCCTGATATTTGACGCATGTGCCACAGCGGCAGTAGAGTCTCTCTGTGATGAAGTGCAGGTCGAGATAGAGGCTAAAGCCAAAGCCATGAGCCTTGAGATAACATCAAGGTACAGCCCGGGTTATGGGGATCTTCCAATAGATCACCAGAGGGAAATAGCAAGAGTGCTGAAGGTTTATGAGCGCATAGGCCTTAGTGTAAATGAGAGCAGCATAATGATACCGAGAAAGTCTGTAACGGCTGTAATAGGAATGCAAAAGGACAAGTGCAGCACAAAGAACCATGATTGCAGAAGCTGTAAGGATAAAAATTGTATATACAGAAAGGGCGGAAATAAAAATGAGTAAGGAACTGAATTTTGACAGTTTCCTGGTGTTTGACGGAGGCATGGGAACAATGCTTCAGAAGCACGGGCTAAAAGCGGGGGAACTGCCGGAAAGCTATAATATCAATAACCCTGGTGCAATATTGGAAATACATAAAGCTTATATAGATGCCGGAGCTGATATAATCATCACGAATACCTTCGGAGCAAATAGATACAAGCTTAAAGACACAGGCTTAAGCACTGATGAAGTGATACGGAATGCCGTAAAAATAGCAAGGAGGGCAGCGGGAGACAAGCTTGTAGCTTTGGATATGGGTCCCATAGGCCAGCTTATGGAACCATACGGGACTTTGTCCTTTCAGGAAGCCTACGATACCTTCAAGGAGCAGGTGATTTACGGAGCTTCTGCGGGAGCAGACCTGATATTAATAGAAACCATGTCCGACATATACGAGGCTAAAGCCGCAATTCTTGCAGCAAAGGAGAACAGCAGCCTTCCGGTAATATGCACCATGACTTTTCAAGCTGACGGAAGGACATTGACAGGCTCTGACCCTGTGACAATGGTAAATATAATATCAAATCTGGGAGTAGCTGCATTGGGGCTCAACTGTTCTCTCGGACCGGAGGAGATAATGCCCCTTCTGGAACAGATACTCAAATATTCCGCCGTACCTGTTATAGTACAGCCGAATGCAGGGCTGCCAACCATTGTGGAGGGCAATACTGTTTATAAGATAACTCCTGAGATTTTCGGAGAATACATGGCTGATATGGCAAAGATGGGAGTCTCTATACTGGGAGGCTGCTGCGGCACCACTCCTGACCATATAAAGGCAATAAGAAAAGCTATCTGCGGATTAAAGCCGGTGAAGCCTGAAGTAAAGAGGCTTACAGCTGTTAGTTCAGCAACAGCAACAGTAGTCCTTGGAGATGGAGTAAAAATCATCGGAGAGAGGATAAACCCGACAGGCAAGAAAAAACTTAAGGAAGCATTGAAGAACGCCGACATGGATTACTTGCTGAGGGAAGCGGTTGCGCAAAGGGATGCAGGCGCACATATACTTGATGTGAATGTAGGGCTGCCGGAAATAGACGAAAAAGCCATGATGGAAAAAGCTGTGAAAGAAATACAAAGCATAGTGAACCTCCCGCTGCAGATTGACAGTGTAAGGCCCGACGTAATTGAAGCAGCGGCAAGGGTTTGCAATGGAAGACCCATTATAAACTCGGTAAATGGTGAAGAGAAGATAATGGAAGCCATATTTCCAATAGCGAAAAAATATGGCTGTCTTGTAGTAGCCTTGACTCTTGACGAAAAGGGCATACCGGAAAAAGCGGAAGACAGGCTGCGGATAGCTGAGAGAATAGTCAAAAAGGCTGAGGAGTATGGGATAGCGCGGGAAGATATTATAGCCGACTGTCTTGTTCTCACTGCTTCGGCGCAGCAGAAAGAGGTTCAGGAGACTATAAAGGCTGTAGCGCTTGTAAAGAAAGAGCTTGGACTTAAAACTACCCTTGGAGTCAGCAATGTGTCCTTCGGCTTGCCCGACAGGGAGCTTTTAAACAGGACATTCCTTGCAATGGCACTTACTGCAGGGCTTGATGCACCTATATTAAACCCTATGGCGGAGGCAATGGTAAATACCATAAAAGCATACAATGTGCTTTGGAACATAGACAGGGAAGCGGTGGAATTTATAAAGAGCCGTTCTGCGATGGAAGATAAGGGTGCGGTAAAAGAGCCGGTAAGCAGCCGGGATTTGAAAAAGATAATAATTGATGGAATGAAGGATGAGGCAGTTCCTATGGTGAAACAGCTTCTTTCAGAAATCGACGGAATGAAGATTGTGGATGACTATCTCATACCTGCCCTCGATATTGTCGGACAAAAATATGAGACGGGTGAAATATTCCTGCCCCAGCTGATACAGTCTGCTGAAACGGTGAAAAAAGCCTTTGGGGCAATAAAGGATGATATGCTTCAAAATGCGGCCGGAGCTTCAACGGTACATAAGGGCAAAATTGTAATTGCTACGGTAAAGGGCGACATACATGATATTGGCAAGAATATTGTAAAGATACTGCTTGAGAATTATGGATTTGATGTTTGTGATCTGGGAAAAGACGTTCAAATTGAAAAAGTTGTGGAGAAGGTCAAAGAAGAAAAAGCGGCCTTGGTAGGATTAAGCGCCCTCATGACCACAACGGTGAAGAGCATGGAGGATACAATCAAGGCACTTAGACAGCATTGCCCTTATTGTAAGGTAATTGTAGGAGGAGCAGTGCTGAATGAAAACTATGCGGGTATGATAGGTGCAGACTATTATGCAAAGGATGCCAGAGAGGCAGTAAAAATCGCCCGCAAACATTACGGATGCTAGTGCAAAAATATTATACGAGGAGAAGATAAAATGATTAAATCAAAAGCAATTAAAGCACTTGTATAGGTACCTGTATAGCTGTCAATTCATTAGGCATTGCTGCCTATGCCAATACAGAAGCTCCTGTAGTGAGCACAGCCCAGATACAGCAGGTAAAAAACCAGGATGTATTGGTGCAAAAACAGAATGAAATAGACCAATATATATTTGAACAACATAAGGATGAGTTTGCTAAGCTAGGTTTTACTGTAACCAACACAGGTGTTGATCCTGTCCACAAGTGGGTTGAAGTCGGAATAACACCATACACTGCTGAAAATGCCGACTATATCTATAATATATTCGGCAAGGATATGGTCAAGGTTACTGAAGGTGTGCAGGCTGTAACATTGACACTGGGCACAAACTCCAGCGCAAATAACGCAGAGATGCACACTACATTAGCTGTTGCAGATAACAATGCAGCTCCGCAAGCGCAAAAGCAAAATGAAGAAAAAGGCATTGGGACGTTTTTCCACAACATCTGGGAATGGATTGTAGGTATTTTCTCATAAACTATATCCCCAAAAAGGAGCGATAGCTTTAACCAAGCTGTTGTTCCTTTTTTATTTATATAAAATGAAAGACCCGGTAAGGCCTTTCATTTTATTGCTCAAATTTTTACAGTTTGAGAGCATACTGTATTATAAATCTCAATAAGGTAAAAATAATGTTTATAAATAAAATATCGGGAGGTGATTACAGTTGAGCAAAAATTCCTTTGCCAGTTTGGATTCGGCAGAAATCAACAGTTTATGGACGACATATATGAATGACAGCTTGGTAGTGCATATGTTGAAATGTTTCCTTCGCAATGTGCAGGATAACGAAGTGAGGTCATATTTGCAAAGCGCTTATAACATATCGGAAAAGCATTTGGAAAGCGTAAGCAGAATTTTTAATCAGGAGGGTTTTCCCATACCGGCGGCATTTACTGCAGAGGATATTAATGAGAATGCCCCACGGTTGTTTTCTGATACATTTTATTTATTCTATATGGCTAATATGGCGAAATTCGGGATGACCACAATAAGCATGGCTCTATACCATTCCGCACGAAGTGATGTTCGCAGCTTCTTCTCTCAGGCAGTAACGGATATAAAGGACTTTAATGACAGACTTACTGATATGATGCTTGCCAGGGGAATTTTTATCAGATCACCAATTGTGCAGGTGTCAAAAGAAATCAGTTTTGTTGAAAAGAAAAGCTTCTTTAACGGCTTGCTTGTGCAGCCCAGGCCTTTGTTAACGGTTGAAGTTTTGAATGTATTTGCTAATATTTTGACCAATTTGGTCGGGAAGCCTATGCTGGTGGGCTTTGCCCAGACAGCCAAGTCTGATGAAATCAAGGATTACATGATGAGGGGAAAAGCTATTATAGAAAAGCATAATGATATCTTTGCTTCATTGTTTAATGCGGAAGGGATTCCTGTAGCTTCAACTCCGGATGCTATGGCTACCGATTCAATAACAGCACCATATTCCGATAAGTTAATGATGTTTCATATTACTCTATTAAATGTTACATCTTTAAGAAACTATACAGATGCACTGGTTACTTCCCTTAGAAATGATTTGCACGCTGATTTCCTGCGCCTGTCTGCTGAAATCAGCCAATATACTTCGGATGGTATGGAGATAATGATAAAAAACGGGTGGATGGAGCAGCCTCCCCAAGTAATACTTCATGAGGCTTTGGTTGGAGTATAAGGACTTGCCGCACTGGGCAAGTCCTTGCTCGCTTATTTACAGAAGCTTGATATTCATGTTTTCACATTCCTCAAGCATTTCATCAGGCCATATTGAAGATTGCACCTCTCCTATATGAGCCTTTCTGAGGAAATACATGCAAATTCTGGACTGGCCGATACCGCCTCCAACTGTATATGGAAGTTCACCATTGAGTAGTGCACTGTGGAAGGGGAGTACCTTCCTATCACTGCAGCCCGAGACTTCCAGCTGGTGCAGTAAGGACTTTTCATCAACTCTTATACCCATTGAGGAAAGTTCAAAAGCGCATTGCAGCGTAGGGTTCCAGAACACGATATCACCATTCAGCGCCCAGTCGTCATAATCGGGAGCCCTTCCATCATGTCTTATGCCGGATTCCAGCGGCGCGCCTATTTTCATTATAAAGACTGCCCCCTTATCCTTCGTAATGAGGTTTTCTCTTTCCTTGGGAGTCTTGCCGGGATACATATCCTCCAACTCCTGGGTGGTTATAAAGAATATTTTCTCAGGCAGTGCCGGCTTGTATTGCGGATAAAGCTTATACACATATTTTTCTGTATCGAGGAATACACTGTAGATGCTCCTTACTATTTCCTTTAGAGTCTTTTCTGTCCTGTCTTCCTTACGGATTATCTTTTCCCAGTCCCACTGATCCACATAAATTGAATGGAGGCTGTCAAGCGCCTCATCCCTTCGGATGGCATTCATATCGGTATACAGACCTTCCCCGGGAGCAAATCCATACCTTTTCAGAGCTATTCTCTTCCACTTCGCAAGGGATTGGACAATCTCCAGTTCCTTTTCCCCAATAGTGAGAGCGTCAAAAGAAACAGGTCTTTCTACTCCGTTTAAATTATCGTTGAGTCCGGTATCTTTTCTTACAAACAGCGGGGCTGATACCCTTGTAAGATTGAGCTTTTTTGCAAGAGCTGCTTCAAAATAATCCTTGATAGCCTTGATTGCAACTTCGGTTTCCCTTATCCCAAGGGCGGGTTTGTAGTCTTTCACATAATAATTGGTTAACATTTTACTACCTCCTAAAATTAATTTAAAAAATAAAAAAAAGCGGCTAACGCCGCACTTTAAGCGGCAAATTCTTCTTCCAGATATTCCAAGCAAATCTTTTCCATTTTTTTAGATACGTTGAAATCACTGCCTTATAAGGCAACATTTTTGCTCAAAAAATTTATACTTTCTTATACAATAAAAAACCTTTCATCCCCTATAAAGGGACGAAAGGTAATTTTCGCGGTACCACCCTGATTAGTTAAAAGCTTATAGCTTGAACTCACTCTGCCAGTACGGATATTTAAATCGATACTGCCCATATGATAACGGTATGGCTCCGTCTAAGTCTACTTTCCTGTACGGATTTCGGTTAGAGACTCCAGGCTGTTCTTCACTTCAGGCTTAGCACCGGACTTACACCATCCCCGGCTCGCTATAGCATATCCTCCAAGCTACTCTTCCCATCATTGTCGAAAATCTTTAATTTTTATCATTATATTAACAATAAACTGAAATGTCAAGAGTTATTTTATTCCATTGTTTCATTTCGAAGCACCATATGTATATGGTCCTCCCATTTTCCGTTTATATTCAAATATTTGAAGGCGGTTCCCTCATTATAAAACCCCAATTTTTCAACTACTCTCAGGGACATTGTGTTTCTGGGCAAAATATTTGCTTCAATTCTGTGAAGCTTATATTCGTTGAACATGATATCTATGCCTTTTCTCAACGCTTCAGTGATGTAGCCTTTGTTCATCTCTTCATTATCCAGTTTGTAGCCTGCAATGCAGGACAAAAAGGATCCCCATATTATATGGTTAAAGGCAACAGTACCTATGATTCTGCTGCTTGTATCACCTTTTTTGAAAATCCATAACCTGAAAGCCCGCTTTTCCTCTATTTCTTTCAAGTCTTTTTTTAATTGGTTCTCATGGGTTTCGACGGTGTAAAACTCATCAGAACGCTTAGGCTCCCATTCCTTCAGAAAGTTTTTATTCCTGATATAATAGTCCAAAACCTGTTCAGCGTATGTCCCGTCAAGCACCTTCAATATCAGTCTGTCAGTTTCGTACACTTTATTTATATAAAATGATAGCCCAGTAAGGTCTTTCATTTTATTCACATTTATTCCTCCTAGTATTATATTGATATAGCATTAAAGCTATATGGTTAATAATTTTTTATACCTAAGTTGGACAAGGAATAGTCTGGTTCCT
>JBLNDG010000003.1:0-2930 GCA_050261415.1 Caulobacteraceae bacterium
ATATTATCCTAGTCGATAAAGATAATCGGATCATTGCCGCAGAAAATACCTATCATGAATTTGGCGCTTTTGATATTTTTTCCGACACAAAACTAAAGAAAGGTATTGTTGTCCTGAAACAACCCCTTGAAGATTATCCTTTATTGTTATACGGATTCTATGATACAAACATTGTCGCCCGGGAATTCGCCAAAATGCGGCGAGAAACCATATCGGTTGCATCAGTAAGTATGTTATTGGCATTCTGCTGCATATTACTTGTGGCCAGTAATATCACCAAACGTACTAAACTGGTCGTGACCCTGTCGAAGGATATTGCTCAGGGTAAGTTCAATCAAATAAGTCAAAACGAGATTGGAAAAGATGAAATCGGTGTTCTGGCCGAAAGCTTCAATCAGATGAGTCGACAGCTACAAACCCTAATCGAGAAAGAATACAATAACCGCCTGATCAAGGCCCACTTGGAACGGGAAACGGTACAGGCTAAATTATTGGCCTTGCAAAGCCAAGTAAATCCACATTTTATGTTTAATACTCTTGAAAGTATTCGTTTAAAGGCTATTGCCAAAAATGAAGTCGAAACTGCAAAAATGGTAATGTATATCTCCAAAATGTTTCGTCGCTTAATTGATTGGGACGATGATATTATACCTTTGAGCGATGATATAAAATTCCTGACAGAGTTTTTATATATCCAGAAATATCGATTCGATGATGAATTTGAATACGAGGTTAACGTGGACGAGGCTGCCAAAACTTGTCTCCTGCCGAAACTCATTATCCAGCCCGTGGTAGAAAACGCCTGCGTCCACGGAGTTGAGTCAATTTCACAAAATAGAAAAATCAAAATTTGCATAACGCTAGAGAACAAATATCTACATATATCAGTTTCCGATAATGGTATTGGGATCGATAAACCGCGTTTGTCTGAAATAAAAAGGATGCTCCAAGGCGGCCAAAAGCTAACTCATAGCGTCGGATTGTTTAATGTATATCAACGCCTAAATTTGTATTATGGGAAAAAATTCACTATGAACATTGAAAGCCAAAATGGTCAAGGAACAAAAATAGACATTGTGATCCCTGTTCGTTATTCGCGGAGGGATTTCTAATGTATTCAATCTTATTGGTTGATGACGAAAAAACAATCAGAGAATATTTACCCAAAGCCATTCCTTTTGAGAAATACGGCTTTACGATCAAAGATACTGCAATGAACGGCCAAGAAGCTCTTGACAAGCTTTCGACCATTCAACCGGATTTGATCTTATTGGATGTGCGTATGCCAGTGATGGATGGGCTTCAATTTCTAAGTGTCTTGAGGCAAAGCGCCTTTTCCAACACCCTGGTGATGATGCTCTCTGGCTTTAGTGAATTCGCTTATGCTAAAAGTGCAATTAAATATGGTGTGGAGGCCTATGTAAACAAACCAGTAGATGAGAATGAGATCGCTCCGCTACTCGAAAAAATACGCGATAAACTCGATGCATATTATCACGAAAAAAGACTTGGCCTGGCTCGAAAACATCTCAAGGTGCTAAATAACTTATATAATGGCGCTGTGGCCGATCGGGGGATACTTGACGGTTTTGCCCTGATGACTTGCGTGCTTTTACCATCGCCAAACGAGCCTGAACACGGCGATTCTCATTTAATGTTACAACAGACTCTCACTAAAACATTCAGTGAACTAGAGAACTATTTGTTCCGCACAGTTAGCAGTCAATATACCTTTTTGATTCCTCCAGAGATATTTAATTCCTTTTCCAATAATAAAGAATTGTTTGCTGATCATCTATTAGACACATTAAGCAAAACAAAAGTTAATTGTGCCATACTAATAGATTCCTATATTTTTACAAACGAGGAAAGAACCTTCAGAGAGGATTTTGAAACTCACTTACAGCAAATGCTAACTCATTTATTTTTTACACCGGTCGAATTCATAGATTATCACCCTGATAAATTTGCAATTAGCGAAGACCCATATTTTGAATATAAATATATAGAAGAGATAAAGAAACACTTTTCATCGGGTAATAAGAATGAACTTTTTACAATCCTTAACAAGCTAATAATTGCAATTAAAGAAGCACATCTACGAATTGATTATATCCAAGAAATAAATTATAGGATCTATTATATCATATTAAGTGAGATAATTGCATCCGATAACCAGAATCAAGAGAAAGAAATATTGACTCGCCCGGAATGGTTGAGATACTCTTATTTTATCTCATTGGATAAATGGAAAGAAATTCTATTTTCATTGATAACTGATGGATTAACTTTTATAGAACGCAGATATAAAATGATCAACCTGGGAATTAGCGGCAAGGTTATCGAGTATGTTCATCAGCATTACATGGAGAATATCAAGTTAAAGCAAATAGCTGAAAAATTTTTTGTCAATGCCACTTATTTGGGTAGAGCTTTTCAAAAAGCCACCGGAGTGAGTTTTAATCAGTACGTTAATCATCTCCGAATTGCCGAAGCAAAAAAACTTCTCTTGCACACCAATAAAATGATTTACGAAATTGCAAATATGGTTGGTTATCCCGAGAGTAAATACTTCATTGTCAAGTTTACGCAAGAAGTTGGTAAGAGTCCTACCGAATTTAGAAATCAGTGCTTTTGAGCTCCAAAAATCTGTATAAACAGAGAGGTTTGGAAAATGGAGTTTGAGGTATTTTTTTTGGAATGACGAGTCCTTTTTTTTATGCTACAATTAAATAACAACCTGCCAAAGGCGATGTTTAAAACCCTTGGCCGTGCGACGGCCTCACCCGGCATCCGGCACCCCTCTCCCGGGAGGAGGAAGCAGAATGACGGAGGCTTATTCGGGCGGCTCCCTTTTTCCGGCGACAGGATGTTGCCGGAGCCATGCTGGAAAAGAGAATGACGGCATGGCCTCAAGGGTGCCGGGATGA
>JBLNDG010000004.1:0-3229 GCA_050261415.1 Caulobacteraceae bacterium
TACATCAAAACAGGAGCGCCTTCATTTTCCTCTCTCTATGATTTTGATATGGACATTATATCCGTCATCCTTTGGACAGGCAATACCATCAGCTTACTGACATTTTGCGGCGGCGTAAACAGGAAATACTGAATTTAAATTGTAAAAGGACAAATTGTTATCTCATTGAGTGCAATTGTGGTTGGATAATGAATTCAGTCTTATGGAAGCCTATAATGACCAAACAATCAAAAACAGTTGGGGATTAATAAAGGATTATAAAGTAACAAAAATATATCCTGGTCATGGGAACCCATACGCTATAATTTAGTGAATAATAGTAGATATATCCTCTTGCATAACAGTAATAATGAAAATAACAACAAGCAGAAAGGGATTATTATAATGAAACAAAACAAGTACGATGATGATGTATTTTTTAATAAATATAGCAATATGAGCCGTTCAAAAAATGGTCTTGAAGGAGCAGGGGAATGGTATGAACTAAAAAAGATGCTGCCTGACTTTAAAAATAAAAAGGTTTTAGATTTAGGCTGCGGGTTTGGATGGCATTGCCGTTATGCTGCAGAGAACGGCGCGAAGTCAGTGATTGGAATTGATATATCACAGAAGATGTTAAGAGAGGCAAAGAATAAAACGAAATATGGGAATATCGAGTATATCTGTATGCCAATAGAGGATATAGACTTTCCAGCAGAATCCTTTGATATTGTTATCAGTTCCCTGGCTCTCCACTACGTTAAATCCTTTGAGGATGTATTAGACAGAGTACATAAATGTCTTTCTAAAGGCGGAGATTTTGTATTTTCTGTAGAGCATCCTATTTTTACAGCGCAAGGCCTTCAGGATTGGCATTATGATGATAAAGGTAACATTCTGCATTGGCCGGTTGACCATTATTTCACGGAAGGTATTCGTAATGCTAAATTTTTAGGCGAAGAAGTTATTAAATATCACAGGACACTTACTACATACTTAAATAGTCTCATAAAAAAAGGATTTGAAATAACAGGTGTTGTTGAACCAAAACCAGCGGAAAATATGCTAAGCACAATACCCGGAATGTTTGATGAACTGCGCCGGCCAATGATGTTGCTTGTGTCGGCAAGGAAGAAGTGACAACAGAGTGAAATGAAGGCATAGGTGAAGTGATGTTATTGAAGGAGGTGAATCAATGGAAATCAATGAGAAAATTCATATTGAGGAATATAATCCTGAATGGGTTAGACAGTATGAATATGAAAAAGAAAAACTATGCAGTGCTCTTGGTAATACGGTTTTAGGTATTGAACATATAGGAAGCACATCTATTCCTGGAATTTGGGCAAAGCCAATAATTGATATTATGATAGGTGTAAAATCCTTGCCCCTGGAGGAATGAAGAAGTTTACAGTTGAACAGAAGCTGTCAGCGATAAAGGATTATGAAGAAGGAGTTAGAGTAGCAGAAATATGCCGGAAGCACAATATCAATCCCAATACCTTTTATAAATGTAAAGTGAAATATGATAAATTAGGGGTTGAAGGACTTGCGCCGAAGGTAATAAACACAATAAGCTCGAAAGAAGCGGAACTACGGAGGGAGAATGAAGAGCTGAAGAAACTACTGGGAGAGAAAGAATTAGCAATTTAGATATACAAGGATCTTATAAAAAAAAACGAACCCCGGCTTGAAGATAGAATAGCGATAGCGGACAAATACATAAGAGCAGGATATGCTGTAAAGACGGTAATAAAGCTGGTTGGGGTAGTGCGCAGTACGTATTATTATTGGAGGAGATCAAAAAACAGAAGTAAAAGAAAAAGCTGGCTAATGTCCAATAATAAGGGGCCAAAGCAATAATTCAGGAGGCTATAGATAAAGGACTATCAATGAAATAAATTAAATGTGATTGTATTTTTATATATTATATAAGATATAAAATGGAATGCATGAGAGACTTGAGTATGATAGAAAAAATGAAAGAAAAAACAAGTGAGTTAAAGAAACAGGTTTTTGCTTTATATCTGGCATATAAAAAGAAAGAAACACCTTTAATTGCAAAGGTATTTACTGCTGTTGTTGTTGCATATGCACTAAGTCCCATAGACCTGATACCTGATTTTATCCCTGTATTAGGATATTTGGACGACTTCATACTGATACCTATGGGGGTTGCCATTGCATTAAAGTTAATTCCAGCAGAAATTATGGAAGAATGCAGAAAAGAAGCCGAGACAAAATTGAAAAGTGATATTCCAAAAGCCAAGGCAGCAGGTGTGATTATTGTAATGCTGTGGATACTGATTTTAGGATTTATTGGGTATAGGATATTAGCAATTATTAAGAAGAAGTAATCAATTTGAATACTCTATGGATATATTTTCTCTTTTTTGCAGGTAGTTTTTTGGCTGCTGCCATATAGGTGAATAGAGTATTGATGAAAGATATTGATTAAAACCTTTTCCTTTTCCCTTGATACTTATCCCTATTCATGACACGACTTTTTATCTAAAATGAGAGGAGAAATAGGAAGAAGATAGGAGATAGGGATAAGGAAAATGAGTGATTTATGATATGACTTTTTTAACTGGAAAGAAATAGTGAAATAGGGTAAAGAATAGGTGGGATAAGGGCTTGAGTAGGGTGGTGGTTTCCATGAGTTTTTTATTTATATACAGTTGTTGTATAATTCAAATAAAGTTGACTCCATGGTAATAAAGTTCGCTCTATAAAAATAAAGTTCGTTCCAAAATCCCGTAGTCGAAGCAGGTAAAATCCTGAACGGCTGCGGGATTTGCTTTTTTTACAGGTGAAAGGGGTTGAAAGGGTTAGGACTAGAACACAAGGGAAATTAGGCTGCGAAAAACCGGCATTTAACGATACAGGCGGAAGCGGCCGGCAGCCTGTCCGGATTGAATTCCTATTAAACATATATTATAATGTGGATGATAGGATGTGATTTCATGAAGATTTCGACCAGGGGCAGGTATGCCCTTCGAATGATGCTGGATTTGGCTATGCATGACGATGAATTTTCATCCATTAAAATGGTATCGGAACGTCAGGGAATTTCCAACAAATACTTGGAACAAATTATCACAATGCTAAGCAGGGCAGGATTTGTCAAAAGCGTCCGCGGTCCCCAGGGCGGCTACAAGCTGGCACGGCCGGCCAATGAATATACGGTGGGGATGATTTTAAGACTGATTGAAGGCAACCTTGTTCCCGTTGCGTGCATGGAGGATGA
>JBLNDG010000005.1:0-8530 GCA_050261415.1 Caulobacteraceae bacterium
CACTTATCATTCCCGCTGCTGCAACCCCTTGCTTCATCCTGTCTTCAGGAATATATGACATTCCGCTTTTTCTCAAATCCTTTATACTCATGCGACCTATGTTTTTATCCTTAAGCAATACCTCTCCGTTATAATTCCTTTTTCCGCCCGTAATTATATTAATAAGCTCCCTTTGACCATTACCTTCTACCCCTGCAATACCAAGTATTTTCCCTTTGTTAACCGTAAACCGGATATTTTTCAATAGCTCCTTACCTTCAATGTTATTACAACTTACATCTCTAACTTTTAATACTGCTTCTCCTGTCTCATTTTTGCTTTTATCATATTTTAAAACAATGTCACGGCCTACCATTAAATTTGATATTTCGCTTTGAGTTATATCAGAAACATTATAAGTGCCGTAAGTTACACCTTTTCTTATAATAGTGACTCTATCGCAAATACTTTTAACCTCTTTGAGCTTATGGGATATGAAGATAATCGTATGTCCATTTTCTTTTAATTTCATAAGCTGCACAAAAAGCTCCTCAGTTTCTTGTGGTGTAAGAACCGCTGTCGGCTCATCAAGAATAAGTATCTCAGCCCCTCTTAATAATGCCTTTAGTATTTCCACCTTTTGCTTCACTCCGACTGAAAGATCCTTGACCTTCATATTTGGATCAACATGAAGGTTGTACTTATTTCCCAATTCTTTTATCATTTCTATTGCTTTGCTGTAATCTATATTAATTCCTTTTTTAGGTTCCATTCCTAAAATCATATTTTGTGCAATAGTAAAAGAAGGTACTAACATAAAATGCTGATGTACCATGCCGATTCCCAGATCAATTGCTTTACTGGAGCTTTCTATCTCTACCTTGCTGCCCTTCAGAAAAATATCCCCGGAGGTAGGCTTCTCCATACCAAAAAGAATTTTCATCAAGGTTGACTTGCCTGCTCCGTTTTCTCCCACAATTGCATGGATTTCTCCTTCTTTTAATTGGAAACTGACATTCTTATTTGCAATAACACCATTGCTGTATACTTTCATAATGTTTCTTAACTCTAAAACATTGCCACCCATAATATTACTGCCTTTCTATGAGATTATAGTTGTAAATCCTGTCAATATATTTTTAGGAGTTTGAATATCACAAACCCCTAAAAATATTTTTATTAGTGGACATTCTACCATAGTAGAATCAGTCAAAAGAGAGGAGGCTCGATGCCTCCGAGCTTTTGTTCATTTATATTTACGGCTTAACGGATTCTCTCAACTCATTAATCTTCTCTGAAGATTGACCGAATGCCGTTCCTACTTTTATTTCACCCTTTATAATCTTTTGTTCTATTTCATTAATCTGATCTTTTATATCCTGCGGCAGTTTTTCATAGAATTCATTTTTTGCCAATCCGACACCATTTTCAGCAACACCCATTTCATTATGTGTTCCATACTTCAGAGTACCATCCTGATGTGCCTTAACAGCGTTAAATATAGCCTGGTCTATTCTCTTAACTGCTGAAGAAACGATATGTGATGCCTTTTCAGGATCTGAATCCTTAAACAGCATTGCCTGGTCTGAGTCAACACCTATCGCATACCTGTTTTTATCCTTTGCAGCATCTATTAATCCCAAGCCGGTTCCGCCTGCAACGTTGAAACTGATATCTGCCCCGGAGTTATATTGAACCAAGCCTAGCTCTTTTCCCTTTGCAGGGTCACCAAAGTCCCCGGCATATGAAACAATAACTTTTACATCCGGATTTACACTTTTAGCCCCTTCAATATATCCCACAAGGAAATCGTTGATACCGGGGATATCCATTCCGCCAAGGAATCCTATTACATTTTCCTTATTTGCAAGCTCCATATCTGATTTTGTTACCAAGCCTGCTAAAGCACCGGCCAGATATGATACCTGGTTTGTGCTGTAAAACATAGAATATACATTTGCAGGTGTTTCTTCTACTGATGTATCAAAGTTGATATACCTCTTATCCGGATACTTTTCTGCCATGGTATTCATCAATTCCGTAGTTTCGTTACCAGAAATGATTATATCCCAATCTCCTTCGGAAGCATCAATAAAAGTCGGTTCCCATTTAGTTGAATCAGTTCCCATTTCAATAACTTTTGTTTCCGCTCCAAGCTCTTTCTTTACAAGCTCCAAGCCTGCATTTGCTGCGTCAAAGAAGGACTTATCCCCCAAGTTTCCAGGAATTAAAAGTACTACTTTCAGCTTATCCGCAGCAGGAGCACCCTGAGCCTGTGAAGCTTCTGCCGCAGGAGCCTTTGCACCGCCTGAGCAGCCCGTTAATGCAATAGCTGCAATTAGTACCATGCACAAAACAAGAGCAAGTTTTTTCATTTAGTATTCCTCCCCAAAATTTATTAATTGTTAATATTATCAACATCCTGCCTGCTAGGCATGGATGATTGAGCCCCTTTTTTAGTAACACTGAAGGAAGACGCTTTTACAGCAGTTTTTATAGCAGCTTCCATGCTTTTATTGTTTGCAAGCTCTGCAGCCAACACACCATTAAAGCAATCCCCTGCACCTGTTGTATCGACTGCGTTTACTGAAAACGCCGGAAATTTTATATGTCCCGCTTTATTCACAAGTAGTGCACCGTCTTCACCTAAGGTGCATATAACATTCGCCACACCTTGGTCAATGAGCTTTTGTGCCTTTTCCAGCCGGCCACTTCCCTCCATACAGTTTACAAGTATATCCAGTTCGCTTTCATTTGGAGTTATAATATCTGCTTTGCTCAATATATCCCAGTCCAATTTTACTGCTGGAGCAGGATTAAGTATTACTTTGCATCCATTTTCTTTTGCTTTATTAATGGCATATGCTACTGTTTCTATTGGTATTTCAAGCTGCAAAAGAACAACATCAGCCTCCTTGAATAGTACTTCATTAGCCTCAATATCTTCTTTGCCCAAAGCCCTATTTGCTCCGGAGATTACAACAATAGAATTTTCTCCTTTTAGGTCAACAGTTATCCAAGCTGTTCCCGTCTTTTCATTTTCTCGAAGCTTAACTCCTGTTACATCAACACCTTTGCTCTTCATTCTCCTTAAAAGAGCTTTTCCATCCTCATCATTCCCTACAGCTCCTATAATTGAAGTCGATGCTCCAAATTTGCAGCTGGCTACTGCTTGGTTGGCCCCTTTACCGCCATCGTATTTTTCCATGTTGGAAGCCAGTACGGTCTCTCCCTTTTTAGGAATTGTATCCACAACTGCAACCATATCAATATTCAGACTTCCAATCACAAGCACCTTATTCATTCGCTTCTCCTCTTACATGTTGATTCTCTGACTTTAAGCTCCAGCTTAATTCCTACTTTTTTACTTGAAACCTTTTTACATTCAAGTAAATTAATAAGCATTTCGACAGCCTGATATCCGATTTCATAGCTGGGCTGCCTTACCGTAGTCAGTGCGGGAGTCACCAGGGATGAAATATAAATGTCGTCGAACCCTACTATGCTTATATCTCCCGGTATGCTGATATTTTTTTCTTTTAAAGCATTCATTGCTCCTATTGCTATAAGATCATTGCCGCAGAATAAAGCTGTCACAGCCTTATCCAATTCCATATTCTTAATACTTTGGTATCCGAACTCGCTGCTGTAATTTCCATATACAACCAGCTTCTCATTATAGTCTAAATTATTATCGGCGAGTGCCCTTTTATACCCTTCAAGCCTATCTTTAGAAAGCTTCACATTAAGCTGTCCCGATAAAAACATGATGTTCTTATGTCCTAATTGTATTAAGTGGTTTACAGCATCATAGGCTCCGGAAAAGTTATCCACTTCAATGCTGCCTTCAATGCCTTTAAAGTAAACATTTCTGTCTAAAGATACTATGGGAACTTTAATATTTATGTTTTCTTCGAGGGCTTGATCCCTTATCACAGCTCCTGCCAATGCAATTCCATCTACTTGTTTCTCTATTAAATTATTAATGTATTTGATTTCTTTTTTTAAATCATCATCGGTATTGCAAAAAAGTAAGCTGTAACCCCTTTCATTAGTAACATCTTCTGCACCCCGTGCCAGATCTGTAAAAAAGGGATTTCTTACATCCGGAATCACCAGACCTATGGTTTTTGTCTTTTTGGTGATCATACTGCGAGCAACAGTATTGGGTAAATAGCTTTGCTCTTCTATGATTTTTTTTACTCTTTCTATTGTTGATTTTCCAATATCATTATCCTTACTGTTGATGATCTTTGATACAGTTGTTGTAGAAACACCGGCAAGTCTCGCTATATCCTTTATGGTAACTGACACAAGATTCACACCCCCAGTATACTAAAACGTTTTCGTTGGCTATTTAAGACAATTCTACACCTATTCGACATTTGTTGTCAATTAGTATTTATTTGACACTTTTTTATTTGCAATTTCCTTTATTCCGGTTTTTTCACTGTCTTTTATCAACCGGTTATTCCCTTATATAAAAAGGAGCAGCTTAAACTGCTCCTTTAAACTACCTGCTGTCTGCCAGCCCCTTAATCCTGTCCACAATTCTTTTTCTGCATTCGGTTATAGCATCAAAGTTCATGCTTGCTATATAGCTCTTCTCCATTTCGTCATGTTCCTTCTTTGCCATTTGTATTCTCTTTACTGCTTCAGCCAACATATCATCCTGCATCTTTTTGTCATTAGCCAGCATTCCCGTCTTGCTTTCAAGCTTATCTGCATTCATATTGCCATTGAGGTCTATTATTTTGTAAGCTTTATGTTCCAGCTTAGGGTTTACTGTAACTGCAACCTTCAAGCTGTCTACCACCAGTGTCTGGAGTCTTTCCGGATTAAGCGGCTGATGATACAGTTCCACATCATAACCCTTCAAGTTATATTCGCCTGCCAGGTATGAAAGCAGTTCGGTACTCCCTGTTCCCGGAGCTCCATTTAAATAATAGCATGCATAATTGCCATCTATTATGGTTTCAATATAATCCACAAGCCCGTCAGGAGTGATAGCGCTGTCGAAAAGATGTCTGGTTTTGCCTACTTTGTCAAGTATCTCAATGCCATCCACAAGTTCATTTTTGGTTGATATAAGCATTCTGTTAAGTTTAGCGGCATCAACCGCCCCGCTTACTATGTTTTCAATATCATCCTGCATTTCTTTTGCTGATGCAAGATACCTGTATGCACTGTTAAACAGCCCTTTTATCTCCTTGTTGAAGTTAACGATTGACTCCCTGTCCTTTACCAGTCCCTCTTCGTTCCAATACTCTCCGAGATTGATTATCTCATCCACTGCACCTGGGTTCTTGGGGTCCACTACGTGAAGGGCAGTTACTATCCACTAACACACAAAAGCGCTTATATATCTATGTCCTGTATTACTGTTGGCACCTTTGCCTTAATACGTATAGTATCCTTGGTAACTATAACTTCAGATACCAGCATTCGTACAATTTCCTGCCTATCCTCGAATTTTAAATTTTCAATACTTCCTATAATTCTGTTTGCAACCTGGCTAATATGATTTATTTCTTCTTGCTGGGCCTTATAAAGCATTATATCATTTAAGATTAAGTTTTCGGACTCTGTTAGCGCATGCAGTTTATTTTTTATTTCCTTTAGCCGCTTTTCCATATCAAATTCGCTTATTAAGTCCTTCTGATACATTGTAGCAACCCTATCCTTTTCCTTATGTAATCTCTCAGCCTCCTTCCTAAACTCTTCAATTTTGCGCTCTTTTTGTTCCAGATCATCGGGTATTCCATTGCGAATTTCATTTTCCAATTCTTTCGGATTTCTTAGCCACCTCAATATCCTTTCCCATATTATCTTCTCAAGCTGATCAGCATTGATAAACCCAAGTGTACATTTTTCACTTCCAATTTCACCTGGCGATCTGCCACTGCACACATAATAACGGTACTTTCTATTTCTGCCACCGGCCAAATTTCCATGGACAGTACGGCCACAAATTCCACATCGGACAAGTGCGCTTAGAAGATAATCAGCTTTACTACGATTACCCCATAGTCGCCTTGCATTTGCCATTATTTGCTGTACTTCATTCCATACTTGTTCATCGACTATAGGAGGTACTGCTACAGGTACCCATTCATCCCGCGGCCTCTCTTTGCGGCTAATTCTTTCTTCCGGCGGTTTATATTTATTTAGTTTTACATCCCTTGAATCGTATCGCCTAATATATAAAGTACCTTTATATGCAGTATTAACGAGAATTCGTTTTACAGTTGCTTTTTGCCAAAGTTTATTCTTTTTTGTTGGTATACACAAATCATTCAGTTTTACCGCGATGGAGTATGGTCCATTTCCAGCCAAAGCTAACTGGTACATCATACGTACTACTTCTGCTTCTTTATCATTAATAATAAGTATATCATTTTCCTTGTCATAGTCATATCCATATAGCCCCGGACTATGAGTGAGCTTTCCTTTATTGGCTTTTGTCCGTTTCCCCAGTTCGCTTCTAAACCTAAACCTTGCTCTTTCATACTCATCTACTGCTGACATAATTGTAAGCTGAAATCTTCCCTCAGGGCTATCTTCATATGTGTTCTTAATAAAAACAAGTTGAACATTTAGTCTCTTCATTTCATCTAAGATAATTAACTGATGTGATACATTCCTGGATAACCTGCTTGAATCAAGACATATAAAGTACTTTATATCGCCGGCTGCCATCCTGTTGAAAGCAGATATTAGGCCCGGTCTTTCAAGAATTGATCCACTTACTCCTTCATCACAAAATTCAATTATTTCATGGCAACCTAACTCATAAGCTTTTTTAGTACATTCTTCCCTCTGTGCTTGTATTGAAAAGCCCTTCTCTGCTTGTTCTTCTGTTGATACTCTTGGATAAATTATTGCTTTCATTTGCTTTATCCTCACCTATACACTTTGATATTACCAGTCTTAGTGTTTTTTTGTAAGTATCTTTCCTCTCTTGCTCAGTACCTGTTGGCTCAATAACTACATTGAAGCTTTGCATAATGATACCTCCTTTACTATTCATATATATGAATTGTTAAAGTGTCTAATTGCCTAAAAAAATAAAAAAAGCGGTATACTTATATAGCTACCAACTTCTTTAGATCTCTATCAGTGATTCCAATGTTCATGGAATACGTCATACTGGCACTAAGAATTAATAACCTCTAATATTTGTTCTTTGCTGACAGATTCGAATTTATCACCTAATCCGTATAGGTACTCACCAATTAATTTGACAGTTCGATATTCTTTTGCAGCTTCCCCTATCCCCCGTATAGCTTTTTTTAAGTGATATTGAGATGGAAGCCTTAGAACTCCATGGTCATCATACTTTAGTTCAATGCCTAAGGATTCACTGAGGAGAGATGCAATATCATTAGCCCATTCCTCAATTTCAGTGATGCGTTCTTGCTTCAATCTATGAGCTATTTCATGTCCTATAGTCAGTGCTTTTTCTCTCAATGGTATATTTTCTTCAGCGTTAATTCGCTCACTAAGTCTTCTCATTACTCTATCCTGCTCATATCCCCTATAGAGCAATGCAAATACCGCATCCGCATTAAGTAGTTCAGGTCTGTGCCCTTTGGCAGCCTTTACAACATGCCAGCCGTTTTGGTTTCTGACAATTAGTCCTGCTTCTTTCGGCACTTCGTCCTTTTTTATTACCCCTTCCGGTACTGCAAAATATACTCTATGAAAAACATTCAAGTATTTATGCCACTTGTTACTCCTGATGTCTTGAAGAAAACACTGCTTTGTGAGTTTTACTTCATATGCCCTTAAGTCTTTTGTTGCATACATGTGAGGTTTTACGGTTGCTATATCTACACGTCCACCCTCACAGCCAGGCATTAATATTTCTGTGAAGGTTAAAAAACCACAATCTCTCAAATACCCTGCTAGATCATCCTGAAGTTCACGTTCATTTTTCCACTCCATCAATTTCACCTCAATTCCAGCGTCGATTCAGCGACGCATAATAATCATGAGCTTCCGCCCAAATCATGTGATGCGAACATACTTATCTGTTCTGGCTCAATCATCCGTATATATTCAGCTACTTTTTCTTTTGCAGCGACTAAACAATCATTATAGGTATCAAAATCACCCGTCAATGGCTTCGCCTTCTCTCGCACAGTAACTTTATTTTTGCAAAGTATATAGTCAACTAAAATCCCTGTGTATAGCACTCTATCATCACATTGCCCTGCGTAACGCACACCTTTTTTTTCTTGCACATAGGCTTTTGCTTCTTTTTCATCAACAAATTCCAATACTTTAGTATCAAGATTTCTGACATAGCAGCTATACCTATAATTTCCTTTACCTATATTTTCATCTTGTATAAAAAACTTAAGATTTCTATGTATAAAGTATGGACATAGACCATTTTCAGCCCTAAATCTTATATCCAGGTTTATCCCTCCTAGTATTATATTGATATAGCATTAAAGCTATATGGTTAATAATTTTTTATACCTAAGTTGGACAAGGAATAGTCTGGTTCCTTTTCCATCTCCAACTGTATGACAATGTATTTTTA
>JBLNDG010000006.1:0-9578 GCA_050261415.1 Caulobacteraceae bacterium
ACAGGACTTGAGTTTATTTTTTTCTTCTCGGCCATATCTTCCAGCATTTTTAGTATTTCAGGATTTAGCTCTTCAAGTTTATTAAGTGATTTGTCAACCTTTTTGAGTTTGAATCTGTTTACCATATCTTTCAAAATTTCTGCCTGGCTTGACAGTTCCTCACTTGCAGCGGCACTTTCTTCGGATGTAGCCGAGTTGGTCTGGACAACCTCTGAAATCTGCGTTATTCCCTGGTTTACCTGTGCAATCGCCGTAGCTTGTTCATTCGATGCTGCTGCAATCTCTCCTACAAGTGTTGCCGACTTTGTAACCCCTTCAACGATCTTATTCAAAGCATTTGCCGTATCATTTGCTATCTTTGTGCCGCCTTCTACCTTCGTAATTGAACCTTCTATTAATACAGTTGTTTCTTTGGCGGCATTAGCACTTCTGGCAGCAAGGTTTCTGACTTCTTCTGCTACTACTGCAAAACCTTTGCCGTGCTGTCCAGCCCTTGCAGCTTCTACTGCGGCATTCAACGCAAGAATATTGGTCTGGAATGCTATTTCATCAATAACTTTTATAATCTTTGATATGTTGCCAGAAGCCTCATTTATCTCATCCATTGCTTTAACCATTTCCTTCATTTGATTATTCCCCTGGACTGCAGCATCTTTGGCAGCCGAAGCCAGTTCATTAGCCTGGTTTGCATTTGCAGCATTCTGTTTAGTCTGGGATGCGATTTCCTCTATTGAAGCAGTCAATTCTTCAATAGAACTTGCCTGTTCAGTTGAGCCTTGAGATAATGCCAGGCTTGAATCGGATACCTGTTTTGCACCTGAAGCTACCTGCTCTGCTGAGGCATTGATATTGCTCATAACTTCGTTAATATTATCAGCCATAGTCCTGAAAGACTCTGCTAAAGAACCGATTTCATCTTTTGTGTTTATATCCATACTTACATTCAAATCACCCTGTGCAATCTTGTCTGCAATTACGGCCAGTTTCCCTACAGGTTTACTGATTATATTGGAGATGAAAATTCCAAGACCAACTGCTAAACCCATACCAACCAGTATAAAAATAATCATAGTTATTACAGACTTATTTGCTGTTGCTGTATTTGTGTCGGATTTTTGTTTTGCTAAATCTACTTTAAGTTTAGTTAATGTATCAATAGGATCATTTATATTCTTTGCTAGTTGTAGACCCTCACCCTGCATATTGCTATATGCCTCGTCATTTTTATTTGCATTAACAAGTTCAGTAAGTTTATTTATGTAAGGTTCATATGCCGCAATTGCGGATTTCAAGTCTTGAGTTAATTTGCGTCCCTCATCAGTTTGCAGCGTCTTGGAGAACTTTTCAAGTTCATCCTTCATAATAACAATATTTTCTTTGACAGTATTTATATATTTATCCCTATTTGCAGCATTTTTGTCAAGTATCATATCCCTCATTGCAATTCTTGTTTGGTTATATGCGTTTCGAACATTTAAAATCTGATCAATTGGGACGGTATTTAATTCATACAGTGCTGTATCGTTATTATCAATCGTTTTAATGTTAACTATGCCCGTTACTCCTACAACACCTGCAATTAAAGCCACAAGAATAAACCCTAATAAAAGTTTTGCACTGATTTTCAAATTATAAAACCATTGCATTATGTAATTCCCCCTTTAAATTGAATTTTGGATTGCCTTTTTTTATAATGCCTCGCTCAAATTTTCCAGTTCGTCTTCTGTGAGCAGCTTTTCACAATCAAGCAGCAGTTTTACATCATCTCCGACTTTACCAATCCTTTTTATGTACCTGTTGTTAAAACCCTTGTTCATTTGCGGCGGTTCCACAATGTCCTGTTCCGGGATTGTGAGTACCTCTGAAACACTGTCCACGATAAACCCTATGGATATGTCCTTAATATCAATTACAATCACACAGGTCCTGTCATTGTATTTCTTTGGCTCTTTTTTGAACCGAAGCCTTACATCCATTACGGGAATAATCTTTCCTCTCAAATTGATTATGCCTTTAATATACTCCGGCAGTTCGGGTATTTCCGTTATAGGCTGGATTCCAATGATTTCTGTGACATATTTGATTTCTATGCCGTAGCTTTCCTTGCCTAATGAGAAGGTCAAAAACCTGCCTTTCTGGGTGTCTTCCTCCATTTCCACAGTGTTTTCAATTGCGTCTGCCATATTCTCATCTCCCTTCCTCAATTATTTTTCAAGCAAACCTGCAATATCGAGTATCAAGCTGATACTCCCGTCGCCTAACAATGTACAACCCGCCAGCCCCCTCACCTTTTTGATATTTCTGATATAGTTTGGCAATGCCTTCACAACCACCTGCTGTTCGCCTATCAGCTCGTCAGCAAAGATGCAAAGGCCTTTGCCTTCATTTTCGACCATTACGATGATTCCGTCAGGAATATTTGTTATTTCAGTCTTTACTTTATATAGCTCATGCAGCTTCAAAATGGGATGACACTCGCCTCTTATCATAATCATTTCATTGCCGTCGGGATCAGTAATTACATCCCTTTCTTTGGCTTTAAATGATTCTTTGATACTTATGACAGGTACTGTATAGGTTGATTTGCCTGCCCTTATTGTCATTCCGTCCATAATCGCAAGTGTCAGCGGGATCTTTAAAGTGATGGCAGTCCCCTCATTTGGTACGCTGTCTACAGAAACTGTCCCTCCGACAGCACCTATATTTTTAGTAACTACATCCATGCCGACACCCCGGCCTGAAAACTCTGTTACTTTGTCTTTAGTAGAGAAACCAGGGAGGAATATGTACGAGTATATTTCCTTATCCGTAAGCTCGCTTTCAGGTCTATTAATAAGTCCATTCTCCCTTGCCCTGGCAAGTATCTTTTCTTTGTTCAAGCCTTTACCATCGTCCTTGACGATTATCAGTACATCGCCACCCGCATTTTTAGCTTCCAGAGTAACCGTCCCAGCTTCAGGCTTGCCTTTTGCCAGCCTTTCTTCTGCTGATTCAATGCCATGATCTATTGAATTTCTTATTAAGTGCATCAGAGGATCTGATATATGCTCAATGATATTCTTGTCAACCTCGGTTTCTTCACCTATTATCTCCAGTCGCACTTCTTTTGACAGCTTTTTGGACATATCACGGACGACCCTGTTCATCTTCTGGAATGTAGTAGAGAGTGGGACCATCCGTATAGACATGGCTATATCCTGGAGTTCGTTAATAATTTTACGGTGCTGCCTTGCCGCTTTTTGAAAGTTATCAAGTGTTAATCCTGCAAGGTCGGGGTTTTGTGTTACCATAGCCTCGGAAATAACCAATTCTCCAACTAAATCCATGAGCTTGTCCAGTTTGGTGACGCTAACACTGATAATGCTTTGATGGGAAGACACCAACTGGGTATCCCTTTCCAAGCCGTTTTCTTCTGATTCCTTATCTGCCTTTAAAATTTTCACGGGAGAGGAATCCTCCAGGACAATCTGCTTTTTACCCTTAAACTGGTTGAATTCCTCATTGTTATCCAGTTCAACCAGTTCCAGATCTTTAAGAAAGATTGTCTGTGAGAAGAAATTGTGCATTTCCTCAAAGGAACGGTCTGTTTTAAGCCAGATTTGGAAACCTTCCTTCCTGATTATCTCGACACTGTTGTCATTATCAATAATATCTGCAGGGATATAGTAAACCTCTTCGGCAATATCTTTGAGGTTATGGATTACGGTATAGGCGCGGATGTTTTCCATTTCACAGCCTTCCTCAAAATAAATAGCCGCTTTGAAACTTCTTTTTGGGGAAGACATGGCAGTTTTAAATTGACTGATATAGTATCTCTGCATTTCACCCTCTGTAATGGACCGCTCTTTTACTACGTTTGTATCTGCTGTATGATTTAACTCTTTGAGTGTTGTTAAAAAATCATTGATGTTCTCTATGAGAGAGGAAGCATTTCCATCCGGGTTATCACCATTTTTAATCTTTTGCATTTCGGCCTTGATAAAATCAACACTTTCCAGAACTATGTCGCAAAGTCTTGAACAATCTATATTCAATGGCTTTTCTTCACGCAGAAAGTAGAAAAGGTCTTCAACCGCATGAGCAAGCATAGATATATCATTAAAAAGCATCATCGCGGAGGATCCTTTTATGGTGTGCATTATCCTGAATATTTCATTTATTGCGTCTTGCCCATAGCAGCCTGATTTTTCGCTGTTAATAATGATTTGTTCAAGTTGTTCTAACAGTAGGCTTGTTTCAAAAATGAACATATCAAGCATAGGTTCATGGTTATAATCTGACAATCAAATCCCCCCTTTTTCTGAATGGCTCTCATACTGCAAGTATTTTGTTCAAAGTCTCAACCACATGATCCTCTTTAAAAGGCTTTACGATGAAGTAATTGGCACCTGACACTATTGCTTCTTTTATCATAGGTTCCTGCCCCATTGCAGATACCATAATTACCTTTGTTTTAGAATCATGTGCATTAATGGTTTTCAGTGCCTCAATTCCGTCCATTTCAGGCATGGTTATGTCCATAGTGACAATGTCGGGCTTCAATTCCTTATATTTTCTTACTGCTGCAGAACCGTTTTCAGCCTCGCCGACTACCTGAAAGCCATTCTTTTCAAGCATGGTTTTTAGAGCCATCCTCATAAAAGCTGCATCATCGACAATAAGAACCCTCTTCATCAGCATTTCCAACTCTCCTTGCCATGTTAAAATCTCACAAAAAAAAGCAGGCAAACATAAGTTGCCTACTTGCAGTTCACTTTTGATAATGTCTAAAAGCATCAAGTAATTATTTACTCTCCAATAGACTTTATCCTTGCTCTCATAGCAATTGGCAACCCAGCCGTCATCGTGTTTCCACATTAGACCTGTAGCTTTGCGTGCCTATCTTTTGATAGGTTTGCTTTTACAATTTACATAGGTACTAATTCAATATTCTCTTGTATTGCTCGTTCAATTTTTTAAAGTAACATTATGTCTAAATTGTTACTTTTATTATTCTTATAATATGCCTGTTTATTGGCTTTTATATATTGGATATATACGAGTAGAGCTTAATATTAGTTGATTTTATATGTAATAATAACTATATTTTTATATAAAATGTTACATTTTTATAAGAGAACTTCAGGTAACTGAAATTGGAATATCTAATTAGAGGAGATGACTTTATGACAGTAGAACCCATAAGGGATAAAGCAAAAATAAAACAAATGTACAATTATTTAAACGGAAAAAATCCGAAATATGGTTTGCTTTTTAAATTTGGACTTAATACTGGATTACGGATAAGTGATATTCTTCCAATAAAGATTAGTGATATATTTAACAGTAATTGGTGCTTCAAAGATCACTTAATATTAAAGGAAAAGAAAACTGGTAAAGAAAAGAAGATTAAACTTAACAATGCTTTACGCAATTCTATACAGTCATATGTAAAAAACCAGAAGCTTTCTTTTGACAGTTACTTGTTTTCCAGTCAGAAAGGTACTCATATAGGAAGGGTACAGGCTTACCGTGTTTTAAAAGAAGCTGCTGATGCTATTGGTATTGAAAATTTTGGTACGCATAGTTTGCGTAAAACATGGGGTTACTGGACTTATAAAATATCACGCTATAATATCGGTCTTATTATGGATACCTTTAACCACAGTTCCATGGGGATTACCCTCCGTTATATAGGAGTAAACCAGGATCAAAAGGATGAATTATATTCTCTTGTACAATTTTAAAAAATTTTAAATATTTATGCAGGATAAACAGAGTTTACGTCGAATAATAAGACAATATGAATAAATACAACAATTTAGACATATTGTTACATGGATATACAGGAAAACTCTCCCTTCTTATAAAAATAATACGGCCACCTACCGCTAAAATATATTATTACCTGTTTTTGTTCTAAACTTTCTGGAAATTCCGTTTATTTAACTTAATAAATGCAAAAAGGGGATAAGGCTTAAGATATATGTTCTTATACCTTTACATCTTCAGCCTAACCCCTTTTAACTTAAACCAGCATAATTATTTGCTTGCCATAACTGCATAAAAATACTCATTTATATCTGCAGTAGACACATTCTTAAATCCACAATCCTGAAGAACCTGTGTCACATAACCGCTTTCTAACCTGTGATCTGCAGGTGGCCCCCAATCGCTTTCCTTCTTTATCCACTCAACAATCACTATTTTCCCATCGTCCTTTTAAATACGCTTTGCTTCGTTTGTAAACCGAGCCCTGTCCTCAACTTCATGCAATACCAGACAGGCAAATGCAAAAGAGACCGTAGAATCCCCAACCTTTAGATCATATTCATCCGTTACAATTGACCTGATATTTGCCATAACATTTCCCTCTGCCCGTCTTTCCGTTTCCTCTATCATTTCTAATTCTATATCCATCGCATAGACAATGCCCTTTAGGCCAACAATGTCGGCAGCAGGAATAGAGAAATACCCAATTCCGCAGCCAATATCGGCAATTATGTCGCCTTCCTGCAAGCCCAACTTTTTCAGTATTTCATATGGCGGAAGAAATTCCCGCCGTTTTGGGTTATCCAGTTTATTCCTATTATTTGCATCAAATTTGTGCATCCTTCAAAGCCTCCATAGGTATTTATAATGTTTTTTATCATGAGGCACTATACTCAAAGATTGTTGTTTGCAGCCTTTGAGAGTATCAACTGCTTTTACCCACTTTAGAGGTAAATAACTACTATAAAGATATTGAAAAGAGCCGCTAAAGCACAAATCTAGCACTCTGCGACTCTTTTTATCCTTTAAATTTATGGGTAACAAAGGTAATTTTTTTGGTAAACTAAACCATTAAATGAAACATTCTAAAAATTTTGTTGCATTTTTTATTTATTATCATTTTATATTATCACTACTGGAATGTCAACACTATGGTTATTATGTCGGTTTTTATGTTATTATGAAAAAAATCCACACGAAAAACAACTTTTTATAGTTGAACAATAGAATACAGCTCATCTTTTTGATCTTGATTGATACCAATATAGCGTAGTGTGACACTGGCTGAGCTGTGATTAAAGGTATCCATAATAAGCCCTATGTTGTGTTTAGATATTTTATAAGTCCAATAACCCCATGTTTTCCTTAAACTGTGAGTGCCAAAGTTTTCAATGCCTATTACAGTTGCAGCTTCCTTCAGCACCCTGTAAATCTGGATTCTTCCTAAATAACCGCCTTTTTGACTTTGAAAAAGGTAGTCCTCTAAAGTAAGATTCTGAGTTTTAACATAATTATGAAGACACTTGCGCAAGGTTTCATTTAGTTTAATTTTCTTTTCTTTTGATGTTTTCTTTTCATTTATGATGAGATACTCTTTAAATTGCAATTTTTCATTAAAAATATCTTTTACCTTAATAGATATGATATCGCTGATTCTCAAGCCTGTATTAATACCAAATTTAAAAATCAATGCATATTTAGGATCACTTCCATTCAAGTATTGATAAAGCTGCTTTATCTTGGCTTTTTCTCTTATCGGTTCAACAGTCATAATTATCATTGCCCTCCTAATGTATCTTTTGATATTATATTATACAAAAAAGATAAATTAGTATACAAATAAAAATTGTGAAGGTTTCAAAATTATTTAGCCTAAACCGTTTATATAAATGGGTTTCTTTAATACTCAAAATGCAACAAAATTTTTAAAATGATGTATTATTAGTATGGTTAAGAGGAGTAAAATTCTTTATAATGAACATTCGGGGCCTAAAAAAACAAAGGTTAAAAAGAGACATTGAAGAAACAAGGGAAAAACTAAATGTGCTGGTGGATAAAAATGCACTAGATATAACCGAGAATGTTTTGGATACAAGCCAGAGATTGGATAAACTTATAGTAAATTATTATTGCATCCTGGAAAAAGAGGATAAATAACAAATTGATAAAGGCAAATCCGTCGAAAGACGGAGACGCAAAGCCGCAAGTCTAAAGCAAAAAATTGCCATGATAGTTGGGCTGCCAATAGATAGGTATATGGATTAAGGAATTAAAGTTCATATAGAAGGATTAATTGTAGCTTAAACCATATAACATCTTAAAGTAGGCAGTTTGTATACTGCTTATTTTTTTATTTCCATCTACACTTTGGGAAGAAACATTTTATCCTAGTGAGGAATTCAAATGAATCAAATTCCTATGTACTGGGACTTTTTAAAAAACGAACTATTGGGAATTGAAATAAACATAGAAAGGAGTTGGAGAAAATGCCTGAAGCTTTCGCCAAGAAAAACATCTATGACAAAAATGGGGTCCTGCTGCTGGCCAAAGGACAAAAAACAACGGATGCTGTTATGGCAAAGTTGAAAAAGCGTGGATGCTATGAGCAGGATGCACCGGACAACTCTAATGTCAAACAGAGCGTGGCAACTTTGCCGATTGCCTTGGCACTCGGAGACAGAATGAATATTCGTAACGATCGTGTTCTAGAGTATTCGAACAAAGTTTTAAGTACTGTCATATTTGGATCTAAAACAAAGCCCTGGTGGATCTATGTCAACGCATTGAGTAACTACATAGACTGGCTATATACACATTCGATCGATGTTGCCATTATTTCGTTGATGATAGCTGCGGAACTGAAATACAACGATGATGAACTGTGGAATTTAGGATTGGGTGCTTTTCTGCATGACGTAGGCAAGTTGTTGATTCCTAAACCCATCCTACAAAAACCCGGACCTCTGAACGACCAGGAAATGGAGTTTATGCGGCAGCATTGCGAATTGGGCAAAAGTTCTCTTGAACCATATTGTCTTCCAAAGGAAGGCATGGATATCATTTTGCAACATCATGAACGACTCGATGGAAGCGGATATCCAAAAGGGCTAAAGGGAGATGAAATATGCCGAAACGCTAGAATCGTAATGATTGCCGATGTTGTTGATGCGATCACCTCCGGCCGCCCTTATAAGCCTACTCAGGAAATGAATGAGGCAATAAAGATACTAAGAAGTGATGAAGAAAAATATCCCCAAGAATTAATTCCTTTGTTGGAAAAAATACTGGAATAATGCTGACTGTATTATTTACTCGCTACATCCAGTATAAAACAAACTCTAAGATTGGATATTGTATAACGGAGCTGATACAAATAACAAATATTTGAAAGTCGCATAAGCGTGGCAGGATATGGGATTTTATTTAAAATTGCTGCCTGCTCAATGCATAGAGAATTTTATTATGAGAGGATATATTGAAAATATCTCCGTTAGCTATATAGACATAAGGATACAAGGAGTAGCCTATGAAACGACAAAAGATAAGACGCTTAATGTGGTATAGAAAAACAGAATAAGTAGGAAGCAGATAGTCCTAAACCAACGAAAGTTGAAATGAGACTGCCTGCTTTTTTATAGTTCGCCCGACATGGGTAGTAACTTGGCGGTGAAAGTCCGCTATGGGCTTGGTAGTGGGAACCATTAGCCGAACAGCAAGACCTGCTAAGTTTTGTCAATATAAAAAATGTAAAAAAGTATATGAGTAAAAAAGTGTACACTAAAAAGACCACCATCATTGCTGGTCTAAAAAACTATTACGACATTTTC
>JBLNDG010000007.1:0-58804 GCA_050261415.1 Caulobacteraceae bacterium
AGCATTCCAATAACCCTCCCCAGGGGTTTGCCCAGTATGTCGCAGGAATATTCCGTCAGTGTCTTATCGGGGTACTTAAGGCCTAGAGTTATTAGTATATTAATGATAACTCCTGCGGTAACAGTTCCAATAATTACTGCAATCCAGGAATCCTGTTTCGCTTCCTGGGCTACAAAGGCTGGAAGAAATACATCAGCAGTTGCGATTATTAAGGTTGTATTCAATAATGCAAATTGGAGAGCAGAAATTCTTCCCTTCTCCGGTGTTTGAGGGCTATCGGCTTTGTTGCTCATATGGTCACTCCTGAATCTCTATAAATCCTTATCACAACAAATATTTATCAGAGTTTTATCTTTGTAATTAATATAGTATTACCTTTAAAATACTTAATATTCCAAGCCGCCCATTTAGGCAGGAATGGGATTTTGCCTTTCTTGAATACTTTTGCTCCATATACTGAATAATAAACATAATGCATTAAAGCGCTTGCACTAAATATGCCTGAATTTGATTTGCATGAATTCTACCCAATATCTTTAAGCGCATATAGGGAGGAAAAGTATTGAAAGGGGAAAAAATCTTTATTCTATTTGCAGTATTGCTTATACTTTTATTATTGCTGCTGGCCGGTGCCGCTGCTGTCTTGTGGTCAGCAGATATGTTTTCAACATATAAAGGACTGCTGGTTGTTATTATTACTATATTGGTACTGTTCTCAGCATTTGTTGCCTTTACAGCAGGGTCGGTAATTTCTGCGAATAAAGAAGGCACAACAAGTAAATATTCAGGTTACCTTTTGAAGCTAAGTATGGCAGTACTTATGCCCCTTTTTATTTTTCTGGCGGATGTATTAAGAGGGGATAAGGATTCTCTCAGGGAACTGTACATAAGGACTCATAACAGGGCTATACAATCAGGGGTCAATGGCCTGCAAGCCGGCAAACTGCTGGTACTGCTTCCGCACTGTATGCAAAACAGGGATTGCACCTGCAAAATTACAGAGAACCTAAATAACTGTAAAAGATGCGGGAACTGCAGGGTAGGAGAAATATCAACCATTCTGCATGGTTTACGAGTAAACGTAGCTGTAGCAAAGGGTGGAACCGCAGCCAGGAATATCGTAAAGGAACTAAAGCCTGATTGCATACTGGCTGTTGCATGTGAAAGGGAGCTGGTAAGCGGCATTGCAGATGTAAAAGGAATACCTGTAATAGGTCTTATAAACCAAAGACCTGACGGGTACTGCAGTAATACAACGGTAGATGTGGCACTGTTTAAAAATATTATACAAAAGTTATTGGGGGAAGAAAAAAATTTCTGTCACGCGTCCCCGGTCCCGAATCTTGATACTCTGAGCAAAACCTCTAAGAATTTACCGGATCCCCGGAATGCATAACCGGGGGTATTGGTACCTATTGCCTAACGCTCACATATTATGTACTATTTATATATGCAACACTAATAATTTACTAAGGAGAGTTATAGATGAGCTTTTATGTACGAGTATTTTCACTGGCAGAGGATTTTCCATCACTATATGCAATTTGTGATGAGCTTCTGGAGGAAGGGTTTAAGTTCGCTACTGCACCGGGAAAAGGGGAATCGGAATTTGAGGAAAGCAATTGGAGAACAATAGTATTCCAGTATGATGAAAAATATGGCCAGATAGAGCTGGAAAGGAATACGAAGGATCAGGGCGACAACTTGTTCAAGGAAGAGCAGGAGGAATTCCTGGAGCCGCTGAAAAAAATGCCCTACAGCAAGAAACAGAAGAAGGCCTTGGATATAGTAAAAAATATGCAGCAGATTTATGCTTTTGAGGTAGATGAAGATATAACTGAAGAGGGATGGGATTTTCTTGAGTGTATGTTGGATTTCTTATGCGATGCAACTGACGGCTATGTGCAGGTGGACGAGGAAGGCATATATGACAAAGACGGCGGATTGCTTGTAGAAATGGAATAGAAATTAACCGAATGGTATGAATACCGAAGCATATTTATGAATTTGACAGGTCTAATGTTCTGCTTTCGAAAAATTCTAACGGCGTTAAACGGTCATCCGTGACCTACGCTGCGCTGTAACGCTTAGGCTGGCATCCGTGCCAGCTTCACGTGATTTTTTAGCGAAAGTAGATTCAAAGACCTGTTGCCAAACTGCATAAAGAATGCCCTGTTATACATACCATTTGCTTCTAAAGCCACTTAAGTAACGAAAGCAGCCATGCTATAGATAGGCATCTTATAGAAAGATTGCTAATGGAACTTAGAGAAGAATCCTTAGAAACAACCGTGAGCGAAACACGAGGTTGAGCTAGCTTTTCGGGGCTCGGAGCCCCTTTCTTTAGTGGTCACGTTTTTCTTAGGATTCTGAGCTTAGTCTCCATTAAGATTTCTATACCAATGCCTAACTATACATGGCCGCTCCGATCTATTCCTTAAGTTCGGGGTGTGCTTCCTTGAGCTTGTTGATGTAGTAATGCTCCTCCCGTATCATATGGTCCGGTATCAGCGGTATAAGCTCGCTCAGTACTTTCTTCTCTTCTACAAGTTCTTTTATCATATCCAGGTATGTTAAGAAGGCCTTTATTTTGCACATGTTCTGTTCATTGAGGAAGGCAACTGCAGGTATATCCTTATATGCAGGCCTCAGCATCTTTTTTAACTCATAGCTCTTAATGAATAAATCCTGAAAGTCTGTTTCAAACCCTTCTGCTCTTTTTGAAAGTTCCTTTTCCGTTTCGTCCAGGGAGCATTTTATCAATGCTGCATGTGCTGCGGCATCGGATATCCAAAGCTTGTTCTGGTGCATCGCATGCCTCACACGATCCGGTTCCAATTCGGCTTTTATCTGCTCAAGCTGCCTGATGAATTCGGAACCTTCCCTTATCATATGCTCCAAAAGGTCAGGGGACATATTCAGTATTACGTCATAGACCAATTTTCTATCCAGCAGATGCTGCTGATAGCCTACAAATTCAAAAGCGAGGCTGTGGGATTCATCGTTTATTTCTTCCATTTCACCCTCACTGATTTGATCCCTGGAGCTCCGGACCTTTTCATACTGCTCTCCTAGTTTCTCTAAGAACATTTGAGTTTCTGCAATATCCGCTTTTTCGGTATGAGAAAAATAAGTCAGCATAAACCTGGAGTGGTCTTGGAGTATCTGAAGCCAAAATGTATTTTCATAGATTGACCGACGGATGAATTCTTTGTCCATATTTCTGATTCCCCCTAAATGAAATGATAATCCTGAAAATCAAAGCTTACTGTTTTCTCACTTTTAACCCGTTTCTGTATATATATATTTAATCCTGAACGTATTTTGCAAGTACAAAAAAATAAGCTTTGGGGGAGCGCCCCCAAAGCTTACAGCTGGCAGCAATTAACATAAGTGAATCAAAAAAAACAGGCCTGCTACTGCGCTCATGCATATACCCTATAGTTGGCTTCTGAGCTGGTTGTATTTGTCTTTAGTGCTGGTCACGTCCTGATCCGGAGCATCTTTGGTCTGGTACCATCCTTGCTTCTTCATGGTATCAAAAAGATTGTACTGTATCGTATGTGTGTCTGTAAGAGAATCAGTAAGGGTTTGCCTTAGGTTTTTGCATGACGCTTCAGTAATACCTGTGTTGTATGAGGAAGCTATCTGTTTTTCCATAGTAAGCAAATCATTTAAAATATCCTGTTCAGATAAAGTTGCTTTATTATTCATTTCAATCCTCCTTATTAGCTGTGGGAATTCAAGTAATTTAAAAGATCGTCATAATGCTTTTTATGCCTCTGCGCACCTTGGTTGCATATGTCTATAAGCTCCTGGGTGGTGCACATCTGTGCAGCCTGCTTATATTTCTTGACAGCAAGGGCTTCATGATTGAGCTGGTCGTCCACTATAGAAAGGTTTTTTGCCTCAATTTGCGGGTTATTGTTCGTAGGCATTGATGTTCCTCCTTTATTCAAATTACTTTATTTTTACTACTCCTTTAGTATTTGCATTGTTATTCAAAATAAAGCCTGCTGATTTTGGTATTGATGTAATTTTTTTCGTAAATATTATATAATATTTACAAGTAACGCAGTGGAGGGGATAAAATGGATGAATTATTCTCAATGGTTGCAAAGCATGTCAATAGGGTGCACGTGGAGGACAAGATATTCGCTGCAAGCAGAGAAGCTGGAAATGCAGCAGTTCAATACGGGAAAGAAAATGTTGTAAATGCAACGGTTGGATCAATATTGAATGATGAAGAAAAGCTTGCTGTTCTGCCCGGAGTGATGGAAGTGCTGCGGGATATACCCGATGAAGAATTCTCTGCTTATGCCCCTATAGCAGGAACCCCTGATTTTTTGGAAGCCGCAATAGAGGCAGCTTTCAGGGATAATAGGCCGGATGCGTACATCAAGGCAGTTGCAACTCCCGGGGGTACCGGTTCTATAAGGCATACAATATGGAACTATTCCGATATTGGAGACACCATATTGACTGCGGATTGGTTCTGGGGACCATATAAAACGCTTGCCGAGGAGAACCTGAGGAAGCTATCAACCTTTGCTTTCTTTGACGATGCTAAACGTTTCAACCTTAATTCATTTGAGCTAAAGGTTAAAGAACTTCTGAACAGGCAGGACAGTCTCGTAATACTGCTGAACTCTCCGGCTCAGAATCCTACTGGCTTTGCTCTCTCTGACTCCGAGTGGCAGCAGGTATTTTCCGTAATAAAGAATGCAGCAGTTGATAAGAGTAAGAAAATAACCCTTCTTTGTGATATAGCATATATCGACTATGCAGGCGACTCAAACTTGACAAGAAATTTCATGAAGCTTTTTTCCGGGTTTCCGGTCAATGTGCTTGCTGTGGTAGCCTTCAGCATATCAAAGAGCCTTACTATGTACGGACTTCGTACAGGTGCGGCAATATGTACAACTTCAAGTAAAGAAGTAGCGCAAGAATTTATCAACGTTTGTGAAACATCCAACAGGGGAACCTGGTCCAATGGGACGAGGTGCGGTATGAAGCTGCTTTCACTGATAATGAAGGATAAAGAACTGCGCACAAGGATTGAAAGTGAAAGGGAAGAACTGAGGAAGCTTCTGGATAACAGAGCCCGTATATTCATAGGTGAAGCGGCAAAAGAAGGCTTGGATATATGCCCATACAAAGCGGGCTTTTTTGTGACGATACCTGCAAACAAGCCTGAAGAAATCTGCAATCAGCTTAAAAAAGAAAATATTTTTGCAGTACCTCTTGCAAGGGGTATACGGTTTGCCATATGCTCCGTACCGGCATACTAGATGAGTGGAATAGCAGCAAAAATCAAGAGAGCACAGTATAAATAAAATAGACTTGCACCATACACCGTTATTATCATATTACTGTATTGTGTCACTAAATTATGGGGGGTAATCAAATGGGCGACAGGGTGAAATGCCCGAGGATGATGATGTATGGACTGCCAATGATGCAAGGAATGAACATGCCAAATATGATGAATATGCCAAATATGATGCAAATGCCAATGACGGAAGGTATGGAAATGAAGCACCATTATGAGGATGAAGAGGATGACAGGTATTTCATGGATATGTATCCTGAAGTAGTCAAGCGCATGACGAAGTTTGTTGGCCCTGTAGTCGACAGGATGGAGCAGAAGGGTAAAATGATCCATGAGAACTATCCTGACAAAGAAATGATAAGGACTATGACTGAGGATGCATACAAAGCAATGACGAAGGAAATACCTGATATGGCTGAGGAAGGGGAAAGCAGGCAGTATCTGGGCCCAGGGCTGGTACGGGGTCTTCTGGGAGTGCTCTTGTTGAATGAGCTGTTCAGGCGGAGAAGAAGGTTCAGAAGAAGGCACTTATACGGACCGTCATATGGCGGATACAGGGATGAAGAAGATGATGACTATTATTATGATGATTGATATGAACCAATGAATCAATAAAGCCGACTTAAGTCGGCTTTACTATTTCATTAGTTGCTTCGTCTATTTTGAGCATTTCGTCACCTGCATAGCTTACTATGGCACTGCCATTGGTCCACTGGGCCAAATCAGCAGTAAGACTGTCCCCCTGTGCGGCTTCAGTAAGCAGCCGCAGCTTGACAACCTCCAGATAATCAGCGGCTTCGATGATATAATTGCTTTTCTGTATTTCATACTGCAGCTTGCTTAAAAAGCTGTAATCAATTGTGATATCGTAGACGGAGAAGGGCTGTACCTTAACAGTTCCTGCGGCTTTTACACCGTTTGCCGCACCTTCCGTATATGCTCTTATAAGCCCGCCTGCACCAAGCATTATCCCTCCGAAATACCTGGTTACTATAATTATGGAGTTTGTAATGCCTTCTTTTTTCATTACCTCAAGTATCGGAACACCGGCAGTCCCCGAAGGTTCGCCGTCATCGCTGGAACGCTGGATATTCATTGATTCACCTAATACATAGGCATAGCAATTGTGAGTGGCATCGTAGTGTTTTTTACGGATACTGCTTAAGAACGATAAAGCCTCATCCTCTGTGTATACAGGCTGTGCATAGGATATGAATTTGGATTTCTTTTCAATAAAGTATGTATCTGCATAAGCTTTTAACATCCTGTAGCTTTTTCCCATTTTATCACCTTACAAATAATATATCTTTAATTATACAATATAAACATAAATGCTGCTATTTATATAATTCTAAAAGCAGGTTTTAATATGACAAGATCAGGGTAGAATAAAAAAGGCTTCTATATATAGCATCTTAACGATCAAGGAAGCCTTTTATGAAATGCATTTAACGGAAAGTGTTACATTAAGGAAATTTATACTTTCCTATGCATTATAAAAAAATAATTGTATTTAAAGCAGCATGGATAAATGGAGGTAAGCATGGAAACCAGGATTTGGTGTGAATTTACAAATCCCAAGGAAGTTTGCCGCAGACATATACTGGATGCATTCAAGAGATACGGCATAATATTGAACTACAAGCTTGAATATGGACAAGACAACGAAGAATTTTACAGTATGATAAAAGCATACAACGAAGCAGGCATACCAATATCAATATGGGCAACCCTTTCTGACGAGATGGGCTATTGGATAAACGAGAGAAATGCCCGGTCCTTTAACCAGTATATCAGGGAACTGGTAGAAAAGCTGGAAGCAAGGGATTTGAAAATCAAGGGCTTATGCATTGACCTTGAGTCACCTCTCGAAGACATAAAGAATATAAGCAATCCCCAAAATAAACTTCTTCCAATAGCAACATATGCTAAAATGCTCACAGGGAATCTAAATAAGAAGCGATTTAACGAGGCTAAGGAAATCCTTTCGGAAACTGCAAGCTATCTGAGGTCCAAAGGGCTTGAAAGCTATGCAACGTGCGTGAGGCACTGTTACTATGACATCAGGTTCAAGTCCGAGCTTATTCAAAATGCTCTCGAAATACCTGTTTTTGATGTTGGATGGGACAAATACAATCTCATGTACTATGCCACCATGATAAGAAACGAGATGAAGAAAATAAAGAGGGTCAATGTTGATTACCTGATATACCATCAGGTATCGCACTTGAAAGAGGTTTTAAAGGATAAGCTGGCTATATCTGTTGGAGTCACTAATGTTGGAAAGCTCGGGAACGAACCGTATTATGAGGATATCCGGGAGTTTGAAAAGGACATGGGAATCCTGAAAGGAATCGGAATCGAGGATTTTTCATTGTTCAGTCTTGATGGTATAACCGAAGAAAAAAAACTCCTATCTTTCCTGGAGGCAATGGAAAGGGCAAAACCGTACAAGCCGGATATGTGCAACCATGTAATAAGAAATGAAGTACTTTCGGAAATATTTTTCAATCTTGGGAAAGCTTATTATAAACTATTGCGCTAAGCTGCTCCGGATATGTTGAAGAACATCTAAAATTTAGGGAATATGTATCAATATGTAAATTCCTGTTTAACCTGCCACATATAAGTGTTATAATCAAGATAACATTAGTAATGAGGTGGGGTTCTTATGAAGGTTATGAATCTTGCTCCTAAGCTGTTAAAATCCGGTATGGTGCTTTTTGAAGACATATATAGTAAGGCCGGTGCTGTAATATTGCATAAAGGTACAGTATTGGACGACAGGCATATGGGGAAGATTGAGCTTAACCGGGTTGAAAGAGTGCGGGTTATACTTCCTGAGAACTGCAGCATAAGTGCTGAAGAAATAGAAACAATAAAAAGTGCTTACGACCGGGGCAGATTAAATGAATTCAAGAATAAATATGCCGGTAAGGTTGATGAGGTTACATATGTAATAAAAGAGATTGGAAGGGGAGCTTCTGTAAACATACAGGAGATAAACCAGCTGGGCCGGCACATCATCAGGGAATTTGAAACAATAAGCGATGTTATCAATTATCTTCATCTTGTAAAGCCAATGGATGATTATACGTATGCACATTCATTAAATGTCTCCCTTATGTCCATAATTATAGCAAAGTGGATAGGCATGGACGATGATGCGCTTGATGAAATAGCAACTGCCGGACTGCTTCATGACATCGGCAAGACAAAAATACCCGATAGTCTCCTTGCAAAGCCTGGGAAGCTTACAGAAAGCGAATTTGAGGAGATTAAGAAACATACGGTTCTGGGCTATCTGATGCTGGAAAATGTTAAGGATGCCACAGGAAATATTAGATATTCAATTCTGATGCATCATGAGAAGATTGACGGTTCGGGCTATCCGACAGGGGCTGCAGATAATGAAATACCCCTGTTCCCGAAAATAATTGCAATTGCAGATATATATGATGCAATGACTTCCAACCGTTCATACCGCAAAAAGATGTGTCCCTTTGAGGTTATAAAGAATTTTGAAATGCAGACTTTTGGCAAGCTTGATACAAAAGTTCTTACAGTGTTTTTGAAGAATATAGCTAATTCTTACCTTGGTGATTATGTTGAACTAAATACCGGCGAGCTGTGTGAAGTGGTATTTATAAACCCGGGGAGAGTTTGGCAGCCTATTGTGAAGTTCGGGGATGAGTTCATAGACCTGTCTCTTGACAACAAGAGGAGATACATAAAGGCGATTGTATAAGAATTTAATTGGGATAAACCATCAGAAAGACGGTGTTGTAATGAATACACTGTCTTTTTTATTAGTGGACATTCTACCAAAGTAGAATCAGTCAAAAGCGAGGAGGCTCGATGCCTCCGAGCTTTTAGTGCCTGCTGACTGCATAATCTAATAGACCCACATTTAATTAATTTATGTAAAACTTAATGTTTGAGGCAGCAATAATTACATATAATATAAAAGGCTTCTATTGAAGAATTTAACAACCAAGGAAGCCTTTTACGAAACTCATTGACGGAGCATATCAGATTAATGTGGAATATGTGCTCCTATGTTAATCATTCATAAAGGAGTGAATCCGGTGAAAAGATTTTTATACTATTTTGCCACTATGCTACTTGTGCTTATGACAACCAACATCTATATGGGGGGAGCCCTTTTCAGGTTTGCAGCCGTTGATCCAACCCACGAAATTTCTGTTCAAGTGAAGTTTACGGATGATGTTAATGCAAATTTGGGGAGTGAAACTGATATGCTGGCACAGGAAAAAGATCTGGATACACTGATAAATGCAAAATCCCGTGAATTTGTCAGGCTCGCTTTTGAAAGAGACCGGGGAAAAATCAGAAAAATGCTGTTGAAAAATACTGAATATATAGTTGCAGAGAATAATTCCAGTTATGTGAGGTTCACCTCAGACGAGATACATGTCGAGGGATATATGGCTACTGATAAGAAGCTTATCAGTGTTACTCCCAAATGGCATGTGAAAGAAGCTGACGGCACTGTTACCTCGGGGGTAGAAGTGGAAATCGAGGGAGAGAAAGCTCCGCAGGTATGGTATATACATTACCGGAAGAGCTTCGGACAGTGGAAGATATATATGCTGGAAAACGGGGTATAAACCATTGCCATTTAAATATTGAAAATGATATATTTGAAATGTAGTTTGATGAGGAAGTAAATGGAGGTTATTGTATGGAGGTATATAAGGTCAAAAACAGCGGTGTGGTTAAGGCAGAATATGAAGATATCAAGATAGATGACGGATCCAAGTATTGGATAATAGCCACCCCTGAAGAAATCAGCGAAAAGAACGAATATTTCAAATTCCACAACTCAACGGTGCAGGAATGTATGAACTCAAAACAGCATCCGAGGCTGGAGGTTTATGATGAAATGAACTTCGGGGTACTGAATATAATGGACAGGGAACATGATGAAAAAGTAAAGCGCTGGTTTATCGCAAAGGAGATAAATTTCTATCTTACTTCAAGATATCTGATATTCGTAACAAAATCAAAAAACAAACTGATAGACAATGTGAAGAAGGATATATTGGAGAATGCCAATGCTTCAAATAATTATACAGTTAACCTTTCGAAAATATTATACATTATGTTAGACAGGCTGACTTCTATGGATAATGTAATCCTGAAAGAGTTGGAAGCAAGGATAGCAAAGCTGGAAGAGCAGGTCATGGAGAATGAGCATAAGGACTTTACCAAGGAGATAATCGAACTCAAGAAGCAGCTTTTGTTTCTTAAAAGGTACTATGAGCCTCTGCTGGATATGGCTGAAGCGTTGGAGGAGAATGAAAACAAGGTTATCGAGGGAGATGCTCTGAGATATTTTGCCATACTCAAGAACCGGATAGAGCGGCTTAACAACAATGTGCTGCACCTCAGGGACTATATGACACAGGTGAGGGAGGCATACCAGGCACAGGTAGATATAAGCCTCAATCACATAATGAAGGCATTTACAGTAATCACTGCCATATTTCTTCCCTTATCCCTCATTGCCGGCTGGTACGGGATGAATTTCAAAAACATGCCTGAGCTTAACTGGGCTTACGGGTACCCCTTTGCAATAGGACTGAGTATTGCAGTTGTAGTCATTTCACTATTCCTGTTTAAAAAATATAAGTATATATAAAATATAAGGCAATGGGCAAATAAGATACGAGACTCTAGACACGAGACCCTAACATAAAGAAAAGCCTACGAAGTCTTGCTACAGCACTCGTAACCCGAAACTCACAACACATAACACGTAACCGGGATAAAAAGCAATACTTGAGTCTCAAGGCCAGAAACTCGTATCTCATGGCTATTTTATAATACCTGCATTATCACGCACTTCAGGTACATTGACTCATCATTGCCGTACAGTACCGGGTGGTCCTTGGCCTGTGTCCGGAACTCAACCTGCCTGACCAGTTTCCTGGCATCCCTTGCCGCATCCTGTATCATTTCCATGAAAAGGCCGGGATACATATAATGTGAGCAGGAGCAGGTCACCAGGAAACCTCCTGGATTCAGAAGCTTTATTCCTCTGAGGTTTATCTCCTTATAGCCCCTGTATGCCCCTTCAAGGGCGGATTTGGTCTTGCAGAACGCCGGGGGATCAAGAATTACCACATCAAATTTCTCGTTGCTAACCTGATATTCCTTCAATACATCAAATACATTGCCTACAACACCCTTTATCTTATCCTGCAGGTTGTTCAACTCTGCATTTTTTTTGGCATATTCAATCGCATGCTCCGATATATCAACGGCGGTAACTTCCCTTGCCCCATAGTGTGCAGCGTGAAGTGCAAAGCCTCCTGTATGGGTAAAAGTGTCCAGCACACGGGCATCCTTGACCAGAGGTTTTATGGCTGCTCTGTTTTCCCTCTGGTCAAGAAAGTATCCTGTTTTTTGCCCATCCTCAATATCAACCCACATTTTTATTTCGTTTTCTCTTATCTGGACAGTTGTGTCAAAGGGACCCTTTATAAAGCCTTTTTTCTGCTTAAGCCCTTCCTTCTCCCTTATTTTTACATCGTTTCTTTCATATATACCCTTCGGCTCCAGAATCTCCTCCAACAGCTCGATAATCATGTCCTTATATTTTTCTATACCTAGGGATAGAGTCTGAATGCTCAGGTAATCCTCAAACTTATCAACTATGAGTGCAGGAAGGAGATCGGCTTCTGCGAATATCACACGGCAGCTTGAAGTGTCTACAAGTTTTTTGCGGTATTCCCAGGCGTCTGTAATCCTTTTCCTGAAGAAATCCCTGTTTATATCCTCCTGCTGTCTTGTCATTATCCTTACAAGTATTTTGGATTTCGGATTTATGTACCCCCTGCCCAGGAACCGGTCTTTTGAGTCGTGGACATCAACTATATCGGCAGGGCTAAAGCTCCCCTCTATGCTTTTCACTTCATTGTCGAATACCCAGGGATGACCCATCTGTATTCTTGTTTCTTCGCCTTTCTTTAGTATGACTTTAGCCATCTTGAACCTCCGCGTATTTATATACTTTACAACTATTATAACCCAAATACCTCAGAATTTACATCCGGAACCGATAGATGGGCGATTTTCGCCATCAGGAACCGACAGTAACGGAATATTCCCCGGGAAATACCCCAAATTTTTTCAGACTGATACAGAAATTCGACATTTGTAACTGCATGACTATCAGCAGTTATTACCTATGGAAGGTGCAAGTATGACTTATTTGCATCCGGATATTTGTAAAGCAAATGTTACATAAAACATATTGGATATTTGATTTCAGTAGGTTAGAATATAATGTATGGTAGTAACTTACAGTTTATGCTCGTGCATATTTTGTCGAAGGCCTGCATGAAACTTTTTGTTGCGGTTTTTCGTCTAAATAATGGTTAAATGTGTGGAACTATATCATCGTAAATGGGGGTTAATAGATTGAAAAAAGGGTTTCGGGTTCTAACGCTGATTCTGGCTGTTTTATTGATAGCCCTGCCGCTTTCCCTGCAAGCAGCGGCACAGAATTCTACAGCCGATAATTCAATAAGCGTTGATATGAAAATAGGCTTTGACAAGTTTTACAAACTAGGTTATTCTACACCCTTGTATTTTGAAATCGAGAACAAGCATGGGGATATAAACGGGGAACTGCAGGTGGAGATGCCTAATGAGTCTGACACCATTACTTTATATGCCCTGAATGTAAGTCTTCCGAACAATTCTACCAAAAAGTTCGTGATGAATGTTCCAATGAGCAGGTTTACCACCAAACTCAAGGTAAATGTTACAGATGGTAAAAACGAAGTGTTCACAAGAACTTTCAGGATAGATCCCGGTTCGAATTCGGAGACCTATGCAATAGGCATTCTGAGTGATGATTTTGACAGCGTTAAATACATAAATAAAATATCCGTTAAAAATTACGGAAACTTCAGCACCAAGACGGTAAAGCTTGATCAGGACAGCTTCCCGGTAAATTCTGATGTGCTGAAAGCTTTCAATGTTATAGTAGTAAATAATTTTGACACCTCTAAGCTCCGCAGTGAACAGTACGACAGCTTGAAAAGCTGGGTGTTTAGCGGGGGAACATTGCTGCTGGGCACCGGACCTTCCTACAACAAGGTATTGGCAATATTTAAGGATGAATTCCTTACAGGGCAGATAGGGAATGTCCATGCAATGCAGACTTTAAGCCTTTACAATACCACCGGCGGCACCAACTCCGCCCCGGGTGAAGCGATGAATATCAATGCTCTTGATATCAGTATCAAGGACGGCACACCGGTAATAAATGATGGAAACACCGTATTGCTTCAGAAAGTGGAAAAAGGAAAAGGCACAATTGGGGTTGCAGCCTTTGACTTCGGTCTTGAACCTCTTTCAACCTGGGTTGGCAACAGTGCTTTTGCCGAAAATCTCATCGGGAGCATATTGCCGGCTTACTATTCAAGCAGCATGATTCAGAAGGGCATGATTGTGCAGGACAATATTTATGCAATAGATAATGCATTGAGAAATATACCGGAGCTTCCTTTACCGAAAACAAAGTATCTTGTTTTTGTCTATCTGGCATATATATTGATTACTGCCCCCATAAGCTACTTTGTTCTGAAAAGGATGGACAAGAGGGAGTTGATGTGGTTTACAGTACCGGTACTTTCAATAATATTTTCAATTGTGATATATGTTTCCGGGTTTGGAACCAGGCTTACCGAGCCGATAACCAATGTAATATCCCTGTTGGACATTGACAACAGCGGAACGATTACTCCAAAGGTATATGCAGGAGTGTTTTCACCAAATAAGAGCAATATCAGGATTGAAGCCGGTGACGGTATAGAAATGCGCCCCATTGTGTTGAACCAGGGGTATTACGGACCGGGGCCCATGCCCCGGGAAGATTCTCCTAAGCGGATTGATTCCAAAGTTATAATGTCACCGAAGACAATTCTGGAGTTTTATAAAACCGGAATATGGAGTATGAAAACAATAGCTATAAATTCAAAAAATGTCCTAACCGGTAAAATTGAAAGCAAGCTTAATTATGCAAAGGGCGAATTTGTTGGTACGGTCAAGAATACCTCAGGCTTTGACCTGGATGAATGCTATATAATTACCTCAAACCAGTATGCAAATATAGGTCCTGTAAAAAACGGGGAGACAAAGCAGATCAAAGTAAAGCCGAGCAGTTATTTCGGAAACAGGTATGACCTGATGAATGCAATATACAAGGACCCGTATTCAGGCCCTCAGCCGGTAAATCAGAGGAAGCTCAGTGCCGAGGAAATAGCAAAGTACAGGCAGAATATGCAGAAGAGGCAAATACTTGAATACGGCTTCATGAACGACAGCAGTCAGGGTTTTGAGGCAAGGCTTATCGGTTGGAGCAGTACATCGTTTTCCAAAGACTTGCTTGTAAACGGCAAGACTACAAAAAAGTATGAAAAAAGCTTTATAACTGCCAGGGTTGATTTAAGCTTCAAGGATGGAAAAACGGTTGAATATCCTTTCGGATATATAAAGCCAACGATAATAAACAATTTGAATCAAGGCAACTACGATGATTTTGGGAAGATGTTCTTTGGAAGAGGCAGCTTTGAGGTGCACTACCAGATAGACAACAGCATACAGATTGAAAACATCACTACCAAGTATAATATAAATGGCGCTCAACCTCCAAGAGTAAGGCAATATATATGGGATTTGGAAAAGGGTGATTGGGTAGAGGGTGACTATAAGAGCTTCTTTATCAGCGGGGATCTTCTGAAAAAATACGTGGATAAAGACAATAAGCTTAAGCTTAGATTCGAGATGGACGACGATAGTGTTCAGCTTCCTCAGATCTCGGTGAAGGGAAGTGTACAATAATGCTCAGTATAAAGAACCTTTATAAAAGCTACGGCAGGTTCCAGGCAGTCAACGACCTGAATCTGGATGTACCGGAGGGGGAGATTTTCGGTTTTGTAGGACCCAACGGGGCTGGCAAGACTACAACCATGAAAATAACCTGCGGCCTGCTTTCTGCAACCTCCGGTTCCATAACAGTGGATGGTGTAGATGTAACAAAGCACAGCAAGAAGATAAAAGAAAAAATAGGCTATATGCCGGATTTCTTCGGAGTTTATGATGACCTGAAGGTTAACGAATATATTGAATTTTATGCTTCCATATACAACATAAAGGGGCCTGAAAGAAAAAAGCTTACCGATGACCTACTTGAACTGGTTGACCTTGCCCACAAAAGGGAGGCATATGTTGACAGTCTCTCCAGAGGAATGAAGCAAAGGCTTTGCCTCGCCCGCAGCCTTGTCCATAACCCGAGGCTTCTGGTATTGGATGAACCTGCATCAGGTATGGACCCCAGGGCAAGGGTGGAAATGAAGGAAATATTGAAAAACCTTAAAGGCATGGGTAAGACTATTATAATAAGCTCCCATATACTGCCCGAGCTTGCTGAGCTTTGTACGCAAATAGGCATTATAGACAAAGGAAGGATTGTAATAAGCGGCAGTGTTTCGGAAATCATGCAGCAGGTATACAGCAAAAAGGTTATAAAGATAAAGGTCAGGGATAGGATTGATACTGCAGTAATGGTGCTTAAGGAGTTTCCTTTTGTTGACAAGGTTATCACCGGAGAGGATACCATCCAGGCCGGCTTTGAAGGCGGAGACGAAGACATGAGCCGGGTGCTTGCAACACTGGTAAACAGGGATATACCGGTTGTGACCTTTGCACAGCTGGACGGTAACCTTGAAGATGTTTTCATGAGAGTTACAAAGGGGGAAGATGAATAATGAATATAAACCCGGTTTTGTTAAAGGAAATAAAGATAAGGATGAGGGGCTGGAAGGCAGCAGGGATAATAGCCTTATACCTGCTGATACTCAGCCTTGTTGCATTGTTCATCATGTATTCGACATTTATGAATCCGTTCAGTTCCACTATTGACCCCCAGGTTTCGATAGGTGCTTATACAGGCCTTGCGGTTATTCAATTCATACTCATAATGTTCATAGTACCTGCTCTTACAGCAGGTGCAATATCCGGTGAAAGGGAAAAGCAGACACTGGATTTGGTATTATGCGCTAAGCTTAGGCCTATTTCAATCATTATCGGGAAGCTTTTTGCATCAACCAGCCAGATCATACTCCTGATACTTGCTTCACTGCCCCTTTTCTCTACGGTGTTTTTGTTTGGAGGAATTTCAATAAGGGAAATAGTCCAGCTTTTTGGTTTCTATATTGTTACGGCAATAACCATAGGGTGCATAGGAATATTCTTTTCGACGTATCTGAAAAAGACTACAGCAGCAACGGTATTTACATACGGTACTATTGCTTTTCTTGCTTTTGGAACAATCTTTATAGGCATATTTTACATCAGAATATTCTATCAGTATAATTATCAGAAGTTTTTACCTCTTTTGTATGCCAACCCTCTTGCCGGCTTCAGTTCACTGCTTTCGGAACAGTACGGCTATTATGGAGGGGGTATGAATTTCATACCTGGTTTTTATATTGCCAACCCCGGACAGAACCCGAATATTAAAATGCTTGTTGAGCCTTGGCTTGCCAACGTAATATTTGATGCAGCACTGTCCATACTGCTGATTTTATTGTCAGCCATAAGAATAAACCCTATGAGAAAAAGGTTATTTGGATTCTTGAAAATAAAGAAGAGAAAAAGAGTTTAAATCATATACGGGCAATGGGCAATTGGCAATGGGCAATGGGCAATGGGTTGCATGTAGGGCTTCGAAGAGTTTTCTTAACCGGACCCTGAGCCACGTACCGAGGTCCTATTGCCTATCACCTATCGCCTATTGCCTGATTTAAGGATGTGGAATTATGAGTTCTGTAGACAAGGAAATAGTTAAAATTGTAAGGAGAATAAGGGACAGGATACATACTGCCCTTATTCTTGATTATGTAGTCATTGGTGTTATGGCGGCACTGTGCCTTGGAGTAGCCTTTGCAATCGCCTCCAGGCTCATCCCCATATACAATGTGTATCTCTATATACTGGGATTGGTTGGGGCATGCATAGCTGTGATGTTCATATATGGGGCCTTCAAGACCCCGAAGGACTCATACGCGGCTTTGAAGGTAGATTCCCTTGGCTTGAAGGAACGCACGGTAACCGCCATAGAGCTTGTCGGGGACCAGTCAACCTTTGCATTGCTTGAGAAAAATGATGCTTTAGAGCATTTGAAGAGCTTTGAATACAAGAAGAAGATTCCGCTGAGACCCAACAAGAAACATATGCTGGTATGCCTTATACTAATCGGAGTACTTGTGCTTGCAGGCTTTATCCCGAATCCGATGGCAGGCAGGGCTGAGGAGCTTCACAATATTAAGAAAAAAGTTGTAGAGCAGCAGAAGAAAGCGGATAAGCTTTCGGAAGCCGTGAAAAACAACCCAAAGCTGACCCAGGAACAGAAAAAAGAGCTTGAACAGAAACTTACGGAATTGAAAAAAGAGCTGAAATCCGCTAAGGATGAGAAGGATATCAAAAAGGCCCTGAGCAGGGCAGAAAAGAAAATAGACTATATGAAAGAGAAGTATGCGACCGGTGAAAACCTGAATAAAATAGCGGAAGCCTTTGCTAAAAACAATATGACAAAAGCAATGGCGGATATGATAAAGAAGGGCGACGAAAAGGCCTTTAAGGAAAGCATAAAAAAGGCGGCAGAAGAGCTTAAAAAGCTTAGTCCTGAAGAAAAGCAAAAGCTGGCGGAAGACCTTTCAAAGCTTGCCCAGGAGCTAAAGAACAATCCTGAACTCAGTAAAGCATTTTCCGAGTTTGCAAAGAAGCTTGCATCCGGTGACCTCGGTGATGTGTCAAGTGAGCTGAGCCAGTTGGACCAGAGCATATCAGAGCTTATGGAGAATGAGAGCATCAGGAATGCTATTTCTGAAATTGCCAAAGAGCTGGGCAATGCGGGCACAAGCCAGAATAACGGCCAGCAAGGGCAGCAGGGGCAGGATGGCGGCGGACACCAGGGGCAAGGGAATATGCCCGGCGGAAACAGCCAGCAGGGTTCAGGCAGCCAGCCAGGTGCCAATGGCCAGGGTCAAGGCCAGGGCAGCGGAGCAGGAAGCGGAACGGATATGGGAAGTGAAAAAACTACTCCTATAACCCCAAGCTCCGGTATAAGCAAAAAAGACGGATCGGAAAAGAAGAACGGGGAGTACGAGAAGGTGTTTACCCCGAAGACCTTGGGCGGAGAAGGAGAAACCTCAAATTTGAACGGTAAGAAGGGGACATCAGGCACGGCGGATCAGGTAATTACTGATAAAAGCCAGACGGTAAAAGGGGATTCAGTTCCATATAACCAGGTAATAGGGCAGTATAAGGATAAAGCCATGAACAGCATGGATTCGTCAGATATACCTACAGGACTCAAAGACATGGTCAAGGAATACTTTACTTCACTGGAAGAATAGATCGGGCTATTGGTTATGGGCTATAGGCTATGGGTTTCATGTAGGGCTTCGAAGCACTGCTTGATCTATTGCCAATTGCCACGTGCCGATTGCCCTCACTTATGCATTGGCATAAGGGATATGAAGGAGGCAAACCGATGGATATAAATGAAAAGCAGATAACTGATATTATTGAAACCGTTAAGAATGTGGAAGCCGAAGTTGGAAAAGCGATAATAGGCCAGAAGGATATAATCAGGCAGGTTCTGATATCGGTGCTTGCCGGAGGCAATGTATTGCTTGAAGGTGTCCCGGGCCTTGGCAAGACACAGCTTGTAAAAACCCTGGCGAGGGTAATGGACCTTTCCTTTTCAAGGATTCAGTTCACTCCTGACCTGATGCCTGCTGATGTAATGGGAACAAACATAATCGTCAAGGATGAGATCGGCAACAGCAGGTTTGAGTTTCAGAAGGGCCCTGTATTTGCAAATCTCGTGCTTGCAGATGAGATAAACAGGGCGACACCAAAGACCCAGTCTGCGCTGCTTGAAGCCATGCAGGAACAGACTGTAACCGTAGGCAAGACCACTTACAGCTTGCCAAAGCCCTTTATGGTGCTGGCGACACAGAACCCTATAGAGATGGAAGGAACTTACCCCCTGCCTGAAGCACAGATGGACCGTTTCATATTCAAGCTCAGCGTAAAGTTTCCGAGCTTTGATGAGTTGAAGAATATAGTTGATATTACTACAACCAACAAGGTTACTGAGCTGCAAAAGGTGATAAATGGAGATGTCATATTGGATATGAGAAATATAATCCGGGAGGTTCCAATAGCAAAGCCTGTCAAGGAATATGCACTGAGAGTTGTATTGGGCACCCATCCGGAGAACACCGATTCTCCTGAAAGCTCCAGAAAATATATAAGGTTTGGGGCCAGCCCGAGAGCTGCCCAGGCAATTATTACTGCTTCAAAGGCAAGGGCTTTGATGGAGGGCAGGTACAATGTTTCCTTTGAGGATATCAAATATGTTGCATATCCTTCGCTGCGCCACAGGTTTTTCCTGAATTTTGATGCAGTAGCGGATGGTGTGACGACGGACGGCTTGATATCAGAGCTTCTTGAAAGTGCAATGAAGGAATAGCGGGTGCGTATTGTGGGAGAGAGGATATTTGATTCGGAGTTCCTGAAGAAGCTTGATGCAATGGTTATTAATGTGCGGATGCTTATGAATGAGGGAGCCGGAGGCAACAGAAAATCAAGGAGCAAGGGGAGCTCTGTGGAGTTTTCGGATTTTAGGGAGTATTCCCTGGGAGATGATTTCAGAAGGATAGACTGGAATGCCTACGGCAGGTTTGACAGGCTTTTTGTCAAGCTCTTCATGGAGGAGCGGGAAGCCATGTTCAACATATTTATAGACAGCAGCCGGTCTATGTACTTCGGGGAACCCAAAAAATCATTGACAGCACTTCAATTATCGGGAATAGTTGCATATCTTGCTTTGAACAACCTTGACAGGGTGTGCATCAATGGACTGGCAGGAGATTTGATTAAGCAATCCCCTTCTATGAACGGGAGAGGGATGTTCCAGCGATGTATCGATTTTTTTGAAAGCATGGAATTCAATGGAGTCACAGATATAAGCGCAAGCATAAAAAAGAAGGAGTTCAAGGGCGGCGGGGTATCAGTCGTTTTTTCGGACTTTTTTACCCCGGGCAGTGTTGAAGATGCGGTAAAATACCTTCTTTACAAAAAACAGGAGGTAGTACTTGTCCATGTGCTTTCCCCTGAAGAGCTGAACCCATACCTTGAAGGGCAGGTAAGGCTCAAAGACAGCGAAACGGGAGAAGCAAGGGACATCGCAGTTACACCGGCTCTTCTGAAGTTGTATGAGAAGGAATTGAATTCGTTCATAAATAATTTGAAAGAATTTAGCACCAGGATGGGAGTTACATACATTCAGGTATCATCGGATGAACCGGTTGAAAAGATAGTATTTGAGCAGTTTACCAGAACGGGTATTGTATATTGAACGCACTTATGAAATTACATATAACTCGAAATCTGAATTGATAAAGTAAAATGATTTTCGCGAAACGTATAGGATGTGATTTTGATGAGGCTGTTTTCGCCTTGGGCGTTATGGTTTCTGGCCTTTATACCTTTAATAGTCCTAATGTATATTCTAAAACAGAAATTTGAAGAGCGCGAGATATCGAGTATTTACCTTTGGCACCAGGTTTTACGGGATATTGAGGTCAATACTCCCTGGCAGAAGCTCAAAAAAAATCTGCTCCTCTTTCTGCAGCTCTTGTGTGCAGTCCTTCTGATTTTTGCATTATCAGATCCGTTTCTGAACCTCCGGGGAGGAATGTATTCTAATCTTGTACTTGTAATAGACAATACCGGCAGCATGAATACAAGGTATGAAGGGGCTACAAGGCTTGAATATGCAAAAAAACTGGCGGAGGAAGCGGTAAAAAACACCGGAACAAAAGCAAATATAACTCTTGTTACAGTAGGAGACAATCCAAAGGTTGAAATAGGGAATACCACAGATAAGGCAGAAGCAATAAGAAGGATTAAAGCTGTAAAAAGCAGCAATTCCTCCGGCAATATCAATGATTCTGTATCCCTTGTAAAGGCAATGACCAGACAGTATGAAGACGAGACAAGCTACAAGGCTGTTTTTTATACCGACGGCTATGTGGATACAGGGGATTTGAATGCCGAGGTTGCAACAATAACCTCACCGGCGGAAAACGCAAGCCTTGATTATATCTCATATACCGAGGACAGTAGCGGGATCAGAACCATGGTGAGAGTTTCAAACAGGTCGGATAAAGCTCTGACAAGGGAAATATCCCTATACGGGGATGAAAAGCTTCTGGATATTAAAACGGTTGAACTGGATCCGGCTGAAACAAAAACAGTGTATTTCAACGGGGTAAGCACCAATAGTGCATCATATATCTGGGCAGAGCTTACCGAAAAGGACGACTTGACCGACGACAACATAATATACGGCATCCTGAAGCCCGATAAGCCAAAGAAAGTGCTTATGACCTCTGAAGGAAACGTTTTTGTCGAGAAGGCTCTTGCCAATATTAACGGACTGGAGCTGTATAAGACCAATCCCGGCGAGGATATAGAGGAAGGCTACGACCTGTATATATATGATTCCAACAGCATTGGAACCCTGCCGCAATCCGGCAGCCTGCTTCTTCTGAACCCCCCGGCAGACAATGATATTATAGAGACCGGCGGGGAAATCCAGGGGGGCATGGCGGAGATGGAAATGCACCCCGTAACAAAGTATATGGATAACGCAAGCTTTACGGTTTCAAAGCTGAAAAATATGGAGGTGCCTTATTGGGCAGATGTCCTAATCAAGGCAGATGGCAAGCCGGCAGCCTTTACCGGTGAATATAAAGGGAGAAAAATTGCCGTTATTGGTTTTGATTTGCATAACAGCGATTTTGTGCTGACACCGGAGTATCCGATATTCCTGTATAACCTCATGGGATATCTTGTCGGCCTGGATTTGGAAGGACGCACATCGTATAAATGCGGTGAGCAGATTGAAATAAGTTTGCTGCCGGAAGTCAAGGAAGCTTATATAAAAGATCCTGCCGGAAGCAATCACAAGCTTGAGATATCATACCCCATGCTGCCGTTTGATGATACAAACCAGGCAGGGGTTTACCAAATTGTGCAGAAGGCTGAGGATAGTGAGAAAACAACCAGGTTTGCAGTGAATTTTCCAACAGAAACCGAATCGGTAAACTATCAAAAAGTAGCACCTGCAGGACAAAAAGCTTCTGAAGCAGGAACTATGCCGGGAGGCACGCGTATGCAGGAGTGGCTGCTCATGGCGCTGCTTTTGCTGGCAGCAGTGGAATGGATGGTGTATATACGTGGTTATTAATTTTGAAAGGCCTTATTTTCTTCTGCTAATACCCTTGGCACTCATCTTTGTATTTTTTACGGCTAAAAAGCTGGGGAAAATGTATAACCTGAGAAGAAAGCTGATATTGTTCCTACGGAACAGTGTTTTTGTACTGCTTATACTTGCGCTTTCCGGGTTGAATTTAAAGTGGATTGTCGATACGACCACTACAGTGTTCGCTGTTGACGCTTCCGACAGTATGAAGGAATACAGGACACAAGTTGAAGATTTCGTGAGATCTGCCGTGGACAAAAGGGGTGCCAGGGACCAGGTCGGGGTTGTTGCTTTCGGGGATAACTCACTTGTTGAAACCTTCGTATCCAAGAACGCGGTATTTAATAAAATAGAAACAGAGCCCAGAGGGATTTATACAAACATAGAGAATGCCCTTAACACTTCCGTGTCGCTTATGCCGCAGAACAGCAAAAAGAGAGTTGTCCTTATCACAGATGGCGAGGAAAATGAGGGAAACAGTTCAAAGCTGGCAGCTACACTTGCAGGACAGGGCATTGATTTCAAAGTATACAGACTTGATAGTGAAACGGGTAAGGAAGCAGCTGTTGAGAGTATTACAGTTCCTAAAGCCCTTAGAGCAGGTGAAGAATTCAGCATCGTTGTCATAGTTGACAGTACTGTCCAGACCGGTGCCAAGCTTACGCTGATAAGCGGAAGGGATAAGGCGGCGGAAGAACGGATACAACTGCAAAAGGGCAGCAACAGGTTCGTATTCAGGGATAAGGTTCTTGCAGGCGGGTTTAAAAGCTACAAGGTGCTTTTGGAGCCGGATATTGATACAGAGAGGAAGAATAACGAAGCTTCCACCTTCACCAATGTGCTCGACAGGCCCAGGGTGCTTCTGGTGGAGGATAGCCCCGGGGAAGCGGACGAGGTTGCCAGAATGCTTGATGCAAGCGGGATGAGCTATACAAGGGTAAATGCACAGTCGGTACCCGGCACTCTGGAAGGATTGTCGGCATATAAATCGATAATTACCTGCAATGTATCTGCTGAGAACCTTGGCGACGGCTTCCTGAATTCCCTTGAAGCCTATGTAAGGGATATGGGAGGCGGCTTTATTGCAACCGGCGGGGAAAACTCCTTTGCTCTGGGAGGATACTTCAAGACAAGCCTGGAGAAAGTGCTGCCCGTATACATGGATTTGAGGGGCAAGAAGGAAATTCCCGATATGTCCATAGTACTTGTAATTGACAAATCAGGAAGCATGACCGAAGGCAGCGGCGGGATAACAAAGCTTGACCTTGCAAAGGAGGCTGCTGCGAGAACTTTGGATTCTTTAAGGACTAAGGACCAGATAGGTGTGCTTACCTTTGACGATACGAACTACTGGGTGGTAGAACCCCGTAAAGCTGATCACCCGGAGCAGATAAGGGATGATATAGGCACCATAAGGTCAGGCGGGGGTACCAGCATAATTCCTGCATTGCAGGAAGGTTATGATGCAATAAAGAAGACAAATACAAAAATCAAGCACATTATACTTCTTACTGACGGACAGGCGGAGAAGTCAGGGTATATGGAGCTTGTGGAGAAAATAAAAAAGGACAATATTACCGTATCCACTGTAGCGGTGGGGCAGAATGCCGATACACAGCTTTTGCAGGATATAGCCAAGGGAGCGGATGGGCGTTTCTACTACACTGACGAGTTTTCGAATATTCCAAGAATTTTTGCAAAAGAGACCTTCATGGCTGCAAGAGCTTACCTCAATAATAAGGAATTCATACCGGCAGTGACGAATGTACATCCTATTCTGACCGGGGTAGCGGAGCAAGGTTTGCCAACCTTGCTGGGATATGTGGCTGCCACTCCCAAAAGCACTTCGAGGGTCATACTGGCCAGCGATGAGGACGACCCCATACTTACAGTATGGCAGTATGGGCTGGGAAAGACGGCTGCATGGAATTCAGACATAAGTGGAAAATGGAGCTGGAACTATGTTACATGGGACAAGAATATCAAGTTGTGGCAGAATATAATCAACTGGACCATAGAAAAGTACCAGGAGGATGATGTGACTGTAGAAACCGAAGTCCAAGGAGGGAAAGGAATAATAACCCTGACTAACAAAGCAAACGTTGGGGAGTTGGGAACGAAGGCTACAGTAGTCACTCCATCACTTGAGAGCAAGGAAGTAACTCTTTACCCCACGGCTCCCGGACAGTACAGCGGCAGCTTCGATATAACCGAAACAGGAGCGTACATTATAAAGGCACTTCAGCAAAAAGACGGGGAGGTAGTAAACGCCGCCAGCACAGGGCTTTCGGTGCAGTATTCGCCGGAGTACAGAATTCAGCCGGAAAGCGGTTACATTGACAGGCTTTTAAAAGAGGCATCGGGAGTGTTCATAGAAAAGCCTGAGGATGTTTACAAGGGGAATATAAAGGATATTTTCGGAATAATTGACCTTACACCTGCGCTTCTCATACTGGCACTTGTACTTTTTATGCTGGATATAGCCTTCAGGAGACTTAATCTTCCGTTGGAATGGCTTGAACAAAGGCTTGACTGGGTTAAAGGGAAGCTTAAGACAACGACTGGTAAGCCGTTAAAAGCAAGGAAAGGCCTCGTAGCAAAGCAAGAGACTGTGGTACGGAAGGAAACAGAATCAGAAGCTAAAGTGCAGACAGAGGGGAAAAAGCCTGATGTAAAAATGCCGGAAAGAAAAACCGAAAAGAAGAATCCTGAGAGCCTTGATACTTCAGCTTTGCTGAAAAAAAAGAAAAACAGGGAAGGATAAAGTATGTCTAAATATAATCATTTGTGAAGGGGTAGTAATCATGGTAAAAAAATTTCTTGTTTTGGTACTAGTGTTTGTATTATGCTTGTCTTCAGCTGTAATTGCATATGCGGCAGAAGACAACACTCTCAATATTGAGTTGAATGGGAAAAGCATCGGAACACCGGCATATGTCCTGGAAGGAGAGCTTTTTCTGCCTCTTCGTGTTGTTTCCGAAGGGCTTGGGTTCGATGTGCAGTGGTCTCAAGAGAAGAAGGAGATTTCAGTAAGCAAAGGTATAAAGAAAATAAGTTTATATCTTTCGAACTACCAGGTTAAGGTGAACGATCATGAGTCGTATTTAACCTCGGGATACAGGAATGTAGAGGGCAGGACCTACCTCAGGCAGGATTTCTTTTCAGATAACCTGGGGCTTAAGGTAACATGGGATAAAGCCGGTAATAAGGTTACATTACAGGAAATAGACGAAAACCCTATAGTCATTAATACAAAGAAGGAGATATCGGATACAAAGACCTTGGATTTGACTCTCCAGTACCCTGAGCTGCAAGGATTGGCTAATGCGGAGGTGCAGAACAAGCTCAACTCCTTATTTGAAAAACTGGCTGCAGATGCAAAGAATGAAGGGCTTGAGAATGAGAAATATATAGTACCGGAGCAAATTGCAAGAAATATAAAAGCAGAGACATATTTCAACTATCAGGTGAAATATAACTGGAACGGATTGCTAAGCATTGTTTTTTCAGATTACCAATATAGGGGCGGTGCCCACGGGCTTACCGTCCAAAGCTCCTATACCTTTGATCTGAAGACTGGAGCAGAACTCAAAATCAAGGATTTATTTAAGAGCGATTTCGATTATATTTCAATGATAAGCAGTGAAGTGAAAAAACAAATGGGGGAAAGGGGAATGACAGTCTTGCTTGCTCCTTTCAATTTCATAAAGGCCGACCAGGATTTTTACTTGTCCAATAATGCCGTTGTAGTTTACTTTCAGGCATATGAGTACCTCCCTTATGCCTATGGCATTCCGGAGTTTTATATTGATTTTCAACTGGTTGATGGGTCGGTAGATCCTAAACTTGGCTTATAGTGATGATATGAAATAAAATGTGTGCTGTGCGGGAATGGTGATAGATTATGCCGGATAAAGAAAAAGGCTTTTTCATGAAAGTATATGAGATAGTCGCGCAGATTCCTGAAGGAAAGGTGGCGACGTACGGCGGAATAGGAAAGCGGCTCGGGTACGCAAGGGGGGCAAAAGTGGTCGGTTGGGCAATGCGAAGCGCTCCCGAAGGGCTTAAGTTGCCCTGCCACAGAGTGGTAAAGGCGACAGGGGAGCTGGCTCCCAACCATGTCTTCGGGAATGCGGAAATCCAGAGGGCAATGCTTGCGGCCGAGGGTATTACCTTCAGAGAAGATGGGACTATTGATATGGAGAAGCATTTGATGAAGCTTTAGGTCAGCTTCATGCCGTAATGGATTTTATAATTGATTTTAGCTAATTGCAGGGTTAGACTATACTTATTACCATTAATAAAATATTAATTTTGGTTCATTGAACGGAGGAAAAACGGTATGAGCAAAGCATCGAAGAATAAAACAACTAAAAACAAAGCACCCAAGAACGGAATAACCAACAGCATAATATTTAAGAACAGGATTCTTAGGCACTTTATATATTTTATTACCGTTTGTATATTGATTTATGGATTTGATTTTCTTTTCAGACCGGATAAAATTGATATTTCCAGAGCAGTATCCATTTCTTTAGGTATAACACTGGGTTTGTTCCTGTTTTCACGGAAGAAATAAATTTAGTGCCTTCTTTAATGCATATTATTTATATTTTGCACCATAACTAAGGGAAGTAATACCGGCACTTAAGATGGATTTACAATAGCCGCAGTTCCAATGGTTATTCTTAAATATAAGGCAGGAGCTGATAAAGTGAAAACAAGGAATATTGTAATAATTGTATGTTTAATCATTGTGGGAATTGCTTTATACGGGGGAGTGCGGAATATGACCACACCCCAGACCTCTCAGAGCAAGAAACCGAATACTGCTGTACGGCTGGACCCGTTAACGCAGGATTTCCAAAGCATAGTAAAATATAAGAATAAATATATGGGCAATGCGGTTAATCTTGCCAACCTCTTTCATTCATTGCCATTGAATGATATTGAGATGACATTCCAATTGCATCCGGATACCCAGACAGCAGAGGTAACCTATAACACAACTGTTGCTGATATCGGTGAAGATAAACTTGACAGGGATCTGATATACAATGCCACTGCGGCATTTTCCCTGATTGACAACCTTAAAGCACTCAAGTTCAATTTTGAGGGGTCATTCTACACAGCTTTACGCGGGGATTTTGAAGAATGGTATAGTACTGATTTGAAAACTCTGGCAGAAAAGGACGCCTGGAAGAATAAAGTTCAAAGCAAGCTTGGAGATGATTTTTATGTGCTTAATTGCACAAAAAAGGTATTGACCAAGAGGGAAAGTTGATAAAGAGCCTAAAAAGGGCTCTTTTTTCTTGACATCATATAACTATAGCGATATATTATTCATATAATGAATGATTCGAGAGGTGAATAAATTGGAGCAGGTATTATTCCACCGACTGCTCGGCATATTTGAATTCAAGAAGGATTACCAGCTAAAAAGCAGCGGGCTGAATTACGTACAGCTTCATACGCTGGAGGGAATATGCAAAGAGGGGGAATTGAAAACATTGGATATTTCGAGGCTGCTTGGGATTTCACCCTCCACTCTTATAGGCATCCTGGACGAGCTTGAAAAAAAGAAGCTGATAAAAAGGGAGCGGCAGAAGGATGATAAAAGGGTAGTTCTCGTTAAAGCTTCCGAGGAAGGTAGGAAAAAGGTGCAGCAGCATATTGAGGAGGACAAGGCATTTTTAAGGAACCTTACAGCTGCTCTGGATGAAAGAGAAGAAAAGCTGCTTTCGGAGCTTTTGGAAAAGATAACAGGAAGTATCGGCAGACTGGAGGAACTTTTCAGAAATAATTAGTTTAGTGGGGTGTTATTGTGAGTTCAAACAAGAACAGGATAGTTGACTTTTTCGGGTTGAACAGGAGCATTGGTGCAATGCTTGTAATGGTAATACTTATCGGGTTGGGAGAAAAAATGGCTGAGAGGTTCCTTCCCCTATATATCATAGCTATTGGGGGTTCTACTGTTGCAGTAGGTTTCCTGAATGCAATGGATAATTTGTTGAGTGCCCTGTATTCCTTTCCCGGGGGCTATATCACAGACAAGTTCGGCTACAAGAAAGCTCTGATGATTTTTACCGTTATCGCTCTTTTCGGCTATACAATAGTAATTTTGATCCCTTCATGGCAGGCAGTTCTCATAGGCTCGGTATTTTTTATCGCATGGACTGCAATTTCCCTTCCCGCAATAATGAGCATGGTATCAAAGTCTATGAAGAAGGATAAGAGAACCATGGGAGTATCCGTACATTCTCTTGTGCGAAGAATTCCAATGGCATTGGGACCGGTTCTCGGAGGTATTATAATCGGGCTTTACGGCAAGGTGCTTGGTGTCAGGATTGCTTTTGGAGCAGCCTTTGTTCTGGGAATAGCAGCTCTTCTATTTGAATATTATTTTATGGAGGATGATGTTCCATCAAAAGAACCTAAAGCTTTGAAGCTGAGCAATGCCATGGAGTATTTCAGCCCGGCCCTGAGGAACCTCCTGGTTTCTGATATACTCATACGGTTTGCAGAGCAGATACCATATGCCTTTGTTGTAATATGGGTTGTCGAGAATAACGGCCTTTCGCCTTTCCGGTTTGGGATACTTACAACTGTTGAGATGATTACAGCCATGCTGGTATATATACCTGTTGCATACATGGCGGACAAATACGGCAAGAAGCGGTTTGTACTTATTACCTTCGGCTTCTTTACGCTGTTCCCGCTGGTTGTATTCTACTCAAGATCCTTCTGGGCATTTGTAATTGCTTTTATAATAAGAGGGCTTAAGGAATTCGGGGAACCGACCAGGAAAGCGCTTATTATGGATTTGGCGCCGGAAGACGCTAAGGCGCGTACCTTTGGCACATATTACCTCATCAGGGATATTGTTGTTTCCGCTGCGGCATTGAGTAGCGCATATCTCTGGAATATCTCGCCGCAGGTTAATTTTATGACTGCTTTTGCGTTCGGGCTTATAGGGATGATTTGGTTTGCAGTATATGGAAGGGATGTTCAGATAGAGAAATAAAATCCCTATACTCTAAATAAAAATGGGGTCCGGATATATTACAATATATCTTATGGAAGGAATGTTGCCGCTGCTGCCGTAGTAGTATACTTTACCGCTTATTATTTCTTCCATAAGGTATTTTGCTTTTTGAATATCATTTTGAAATAAAAACAGATCGATAATCATCAGCTGGTTTCTGTATAAGAACTCATTGCCAAGCTTGTTGCTATTAATGTATTCCTTGCATTTTTCCAGGGTTTCAAAGCACAGATCCGCCTTGTTCTTCTTTTTATAAATGCTGTACTGTATGTGATAGCAGTCAATGGCATAGGAGTACTGTTCATTTGCAATAGCGTTGTGCAGGGCGCCTTCTATATAGCGTAATGAAACATCCGGGTTTGCGCTGTGCATATAAGCATATGCAGAATTGATAAGCAGCGGGGTAAGACTTTCCGGGGTTCCCGGCAACTGCTCCCTTACCGCCATTTCAAAGTAGGCTGTTGACTCTTCCGGCTTTCCTAAATAGTACATGCATATGGCAATACTATTCAGAATAATATGCCTGTATTTGGCGATTTCACTTCCGGTACCTCCAAGCTGCAGCATAAATATATCCAGAGCCTGTTTATAATTTTCTTTAACTATATCCAGATTTCCCTTAATAACCAGAAGCCCGGTATTAAAATCCATATTTTCCGTACAAAAGCTGTCGGATGCCTCCATCCATTTCCCGGCACTTTCATAATTCCCTGCTGCAATATCGGCTAAGGTCATGTTGTATTTGACCGCAAACCTGAGCCAGGAAAAACCTTCCTCAGAGTGTAAGGATTCAATCATACTCTTTGCTTTTTCATAGTGCTCCATTGCTTTGCCCCCGTTGGAACGGAAGTGGCATATAGCCATCGAATTGATGATTGAAATGGATTTTCGTATGTTGCCGTCCTGCTTGCTGTTGTCCAGAGCCAATGAATAATATTCCAGCGCCTTGTCATATTTCTTCAGTCCGTAGTAATTAAAGGCAAGCATTTCGTATACCTTTCCGGAGGTATTGCTGTTATTATACTTTCTTGCTGTCTCTAAAATCTCTATGCACTTTTCGATTGCAGAGCTCTTATCTCCTAAGGCTTCTGCTTTTTTTAGCTCATCCAGGCACCAAAGTTCACATCTTTTTCCTTCATCGAGGAGAAATTCGGCAGTACCCACATGCAGGTTGATATTTTTTGCTTCTGCTATCTTATTTATGTTTTCACTTATTAATAATGCCAGGACCGGAGTAAAACGAATGGTATCATTTTCAAGGCGGCTTATGGTGTTTATATTGATGTTATCCATACCAAGTTCAAGCTGGCTGACTCCCAGGGCTTTTCTATACTGTCGCAGCACTTGTCCATTCGTAGGGAAATTCAAATATAACACCCCCTTAGCCCTATTATACTACCTCTCCAGGTAAATTATCGTGGTATTGTGTCGAATATGTATAAAAATTATATAAATAGTAAATTATGGAATCATAATGCCGTTCATATGACAAAATTCTACAAACTTATATAAATGCTTTGCTATATCATGGAATTGAGAAAGGGGGCGGTTCCATTGAACAGCATGTTTTATGGAACAACTGGTTAACAGATAGAATTGGAATAAAAGGAGGAAATTAAAATGAAAAAAACTTATAAGAAGCTTTTTACTTTTTTTCTGATTATAAGTTTGATAGCTTCAAGCATTATGGTTTTTGCAGATTCCGGTGACCTGTTAAAAGAGCCCGAACTTAAAACTAAGGATACTGAAAAGCTTGTTACGATGGAAAAGAATATGGATTATGACGGCAATAAATTGTTTGACATACTGGAAACCAAGCTTGGTGAGGCTTCCGATTCGGACAAGCTCCCGGTAGTGGTGATGTATAATGAAAACCTTGACAGCGATAAGAAAGCTGTTGTAGAAAAGCTGACCGGGCAGGAAAAGCCGAAGCATGAGTTTATTACTACTCCGGGTATGGCTGTTGATCTTACCAAAAAACAGATACAAGAGCTTTCCAAGCAGGGTTTCGTAAAGCAAATCGAGTATGACCTGCCGGTCTACGCCCTGAATGACGAAGCAACATACTGGTTTGGAGTGCAGAAAGCAGTATCAGACTTTGGCGCCGACGGTGACATGGACGGTAACTTGAAAAGCTACTCTCCCGGTGATATAGTTGTTGCAGTGATTGATACAGGCATAGATACCGGACACGTGGACTTGGACGGCGGCAAGGTCATAGGATGGATGGACTTTATAAATGGACAGACTTCGCCATATGACGATAACGGTCATGGAACCCACTGTTCAAGTATTGCAGCCGGAGAAGGGGATGGAAATCCGGTTTATAAGGGGGTTGCACCTGGTGCGGCTCTTGTAGGAGTAAAAGTGCTGGACAGTCAGGGCTCTGGATATATGAGCGATGTAACGGCAGGTATAGATTGGGTAACTGCCAATAAGGACACATACGGCGTGGAAATCATAAGCCTCAGCCTGGGTACCAGCACTAGCTCTGATGGTACTGATTCAACTTCACTGGCAGTAAACAATGCATTCAACAATGGTATTGTTGTGTGTGTTGCTGCCGGGAATTCAGGACCTGCAAAATATACCATAGGTTCGCCAGGGGCAGCGGATAAAGCTCTTACAGTTGCAGCAATGGCAGATGCGGGGGAAATGGGCTTTAACCTTGCTTACTTCTCCAGCAGAGGCCCTACAGCTGACGGAAGGATAAAGCCGGATATAGCATCGCCAGGCTACAACATCACAGCTGCAAAGGCAGGTACAGTAGATGGGTATGTGCAGTACAGCGGAACAAGTATGGCAACACCTTTCACAGCGGGTACTGTAGCTTTAATGCTGGATGCAAATCCTGGGTTGACTCCTACGGATGTAGTCAATACGATAACCAATACAGCTGAGGACTGGGGTCCCGCAAACAAGGAAATTGACTACGGCTTCGGCAGGCTGGATGCTTATGAAGCAGTAAAGGCTGCGGGGGGCTTTAGCAGCGTAGGCATTGAAACCCCGGCGCATTTGTACGGAGAAGATAGCCTTTCAACAAGAAGAGTATCGGATTATTGGGAATTCAATTTAACTGACATTTCATATCCGATAGCGATTACACTAATAATGACTGATTGGACAAGCTCCACAAAGCCTGATTTTGACATATACCTTTATAATCCGAACAATACGTTGGTAAAGAGTGCAACCGGGTCGAGCAGGCAGGAAACTATAAACTTCACACCGACAATGACAGGAAAGTATACAATAAGGGTATATTCCTATGCCGGCTCGGGGAATTACTACTTTGATTTAAGCGCCGGAGGAGAAAGCCTGATACTTACAACAAACAACTAGATAACAAAAGCCGTGCAAAATCCTTTATTTTGCACGGCTTATTTTAATTATAAATATACATCATCCGGAATATTTTCTGCCATTTCAGAAAGCTTAGCCCGAATGTCCGCTGCCTCATCCTCATTTGCAAGGGCGATCAGATAATCTCCCGCATAGATATGCGTACCTCCTCTTGGAATAATCTCCTTATCTCCCCTCTTGACTGCCACCAATAAGCAGCTTGCAGGCCATTTCAACTCTTTTAGCATTTTGCCTTCAAGTTTTGAACCTATGCATACTGCCGTCTCAATTATTACTTTTGTCTTGCTGTCCCCTTCAAATTTGCTGCTTCCCTTTTTTATCATTCTATCCAGCAATGATTCATAAATCGGCTTTGATCCCAGAATATCCGCAGTTATGTATGCTGCAATAGCGACCACTGCTACAGAGAGCAAGTGGCTGAAGGAGCCGGTCATTTCGGTTATAAGAATGCTTCCTGTAATAGGAGCCCTTACTACCGCAGTGAAATATCCTGCCATTCCAAGTATTATAAGGTTGTTGATATATGCAGTATTAAGGTTGAACAAGCCTGCAAGTATATGTCCGAATATATTGCCTGTGAGAGCCCCCAATACGAGCATTGGTAGAAAGATACCTCCGGGAGCTCCTGAGGAATAACTTGCCATTGTGAACAAGAACTTGACAATTAGTATGACAACAAGCATATTTACTGCAAACTCAGAGTGAACCATTGAGGTGATAAGCTCATGCCCGCCCCCCAGTACTTCGGGCAGCATAAGCCCGAGCAGTCCTGCCGCAATAAAAGGAATCACCGGCCTCATCTGTGCAGGAAGCCATTTTTGCATGGAATACAGATCTTGGGTCTTAAGCAGGGAATAATTAAAGAGTGTTCCCAATATCCCCATTATGATGCCCAATAATATGAGAAAAGGATAATGCCTTAGCGGCATAGGGCTTATATTATGCAAATTAAATACGGGCTTTAAACCGAAAAAGTTCTTTGAAACAACATCGGCAGTGATTGAAGCTGCCATGGCAGAAGTCAGGACTACGGGAGAAAAATTCTTATGAATTTCCTCCAGTGAGAACATAACTCCCGCAAGGGGGGCATTGAAGGCGGCAGCTAAACCCGCACTAGCTCCGCTTGTTATCATGAATTTCTCTTCAAGCTTCATTTTTTTGAAAAGCTTGCAGTAACCTTGTCCAATTGCCGCGCCTATCTGAATGGAAGGGCCTTCTCTGCCGAGAGAGAGCCCCGCTCCGATTGAAAGTACACCTCCAATGAATTTCCCCAAAAGGATTTTCCACCAATTCATGCTGAAATGTCTCAGCAGGACCCCTTCAACCTGGGGTATCCCGCTGCCGCCTATCATTGGTTCCTTCTTTACAAGAGTGCCGACAAAATAGCCGAGGCATGCCAGTATTACAAGCCAGATTGGAATCAACCAGTTTTTTTCAAGTTGTATAAGGTATATCTTTTTTGACAAATGGCCTGCTTCTTCTATCAGAAATCTGTACAAGACCACAGACAAGCCTGAGAATGCTCCAACAACCACTCCTTCGAGCACGAGCTTAAATCTGAAATGATTCCAGTGGTTTATTGTGTTATATGTATTGTTAATATTTGTATTTTTCATTGAAACCTCCCACATAATCAAAAAAGTATCCACGGGGGCTTCCGGTGAATACTTAAAATATACTCTTTCAAACTTCGATTTCTTCCAGTATCATAGGCCCTAGCTTGAATACGTCTCCTGCACCCATTGTAAATACGAGGTCTCCCGGTCTTGCTTCTTTTGCTATAAAATCCGCTATATTCTTAAAGTCGCTTTTGTAGACTGCATTTGCACTATATTTATTAATGCTTTCGACCAGTTCAGTAGGATGAATAAGTCCGGTATCCTTCTCTCGCGCAGCATAGATGTCTGTTATAATTACCTGGTCGGCATTGTAAAATGCTTCTGAAAAATCATCAAACAGGGTTCTGGTCCTGGTGTAGGTATGAGGCTGGAATACGCACCAAATCCGCTGATGCGGGAACTGCTTTGCTGCCTGCAAGGTTGCTTTGATTTCCGTAGGATGGTGTGCATAGTCATCAACAACTGTAATGTTATTGCGTACCCCCCTTATGTCAAATCTTCTATAAGTACCTTTGAATTCACGCAGGCTGCTTTTTACTATTTTCATGTCTATTTTTGCATTATAGGAAATAGCAACAGATGCCAATGCGTTTAGAATGTTATGTTCTCCTGGGATGCTCAGAGAGAAAGTACCGAGCTTTTTATCCTTGAAATACACTTCAAAAGTTGGATGACCCAGTTTGTCATATTTGATGCTTTTAGGATAAAAATCAGCCTTGTTTTTTATCCCGAAGGTAAGGACCTTGCAATCCGCTTTTTTTGAAATATTCATTGAATGTTCATTATCACTGCAAACAACAAGACACCCATCCTCCGGCACCAGCTTGGCGAATTTCTCAAAAGCGGATACAATATGATCAATATCTTTGAAATAGTCCAGGTGATCCCTCTCGACATTCAGAATGGCTGCTGTAAAGGGATGGAACTTTAGAAAGCTCTCAAAGTACTCACATGCCTCTGTGATGAAATATTCGCTTTCTCCCACACGGACATTCCCGTTAATAGCTTCAATTTCCCCGCCTATCAGCACTGTAGGATCCAGTCCGGCATTTTTAAAAATAATGGAAACCATTGAGGTTGTAGTGGTTTTGCCATGGCAACCGGAGATTGCTATACCATAGCTGTACTTTTTCATTATCATGCCGAGGAATTCTGCTCTGTCAATAATAGGTATTTTAAGCTCTTTAGCTCTTATTATTTCACAATTATCTTGCTTAACTGCAGCTGTATATACTATCAGTTCGGCGCCTTCCACGTTTTTTGCGTCATGTGGTATAAAAACCTTGGCTCCATTATTCCTCAGCTTGTTTATTAAATTGCTGTCATTTATATCTGAGCCTGTTACATTGTAGCCAGAGCGGAGCAATATTTGAGCCAACCCGCTCATGCTTATGCCGCCGATACCCACGAAATGAACATTTCTAATATCATTTAGGGAAACCATGGTATACACTCCTTTATTTATTCTACAATAGTGTATTTATATCAGCATTTGATATATCCAAGTATTTCATATTTGAACAGTATATTCCAAAAATCAGTAATATTTCTATTATATTACTATAGATTGTCAACTTTAAATTTTACAACCTAAATCGGATACTGTCAACTATATGTTAAATAAAAAACCTTGGTATTGGATACCGTAATGCTGTCCTTTGTAGCAGCTAAACAAAGTTCCTTTTGTTTTTGCGGACGCCAAATCCAATGTCGACACTTCAATAGTATCTAACCTTCAATTTTTGATATAATATACATAATATTATTATAGCCAATAATTTGTTACTAGTGCCTCAAATATTCCGCTTCGCAAAATATTTTTCCACTAATGCTTTTAAAGTGTGAGATAATTTACTAAAAGGCATTAAAAAATATGTGCCTTTCACGACGTATGAATCAAGGAATATGCTCCACGGTAAAAATTCAATGCAATATGTTCAGTAGGAAACATATAGATAAAAAATTATGGGTGATTTAAAAAAATAAAAACTACAAATAATATTCAGTAGGAAAAGGATTGCATAGATGCGCTGTTATAAAAATATATGAAATATATAAGTGGAATCCGTTTTATAGTGTATTCGGAAAATATTCTGGAATCATGTATAATTTATGAAATTGATTGTAAGAAAAAGAAGGAAAAAATTAATAAATGACGAATTATTATTCAAATGACAAAACGAACGACAGGAAGGTGGTGAACTAGAATGGAAATAACGGACGTAAGAATCAGAAAGGTTAACGCAGAAGGGAAAATGAAAGCGGTAGTTTCTGTTACCTTTGATAATGAATTTGTTGTTCATGACATCAAGGTTATAGAAGGCCAAGAAGGATTGTTTATCGCTATGCCGAGCAGAAAAACTCCCGATGGAGAATTCAAGGATATTGCACATCCTATAAATTCTTCTACAAGAGAAAAGCTACAGACTGCAATATTGGATGAATATGAAAAAGTAAAGAACGAGTAACCTATATGCAGAATGTCCACCTAAGGATCTAGGTGGACATTTTCTTTTTATAATGCTTCATTTAAAACCTTTTTTATATAAAAGATTAGCATAAACCTGCCTCTAATCATATATATATTATTAGTGCCCGAACTTTTTGTTTCACAAAAAGTTTCGAGCATTGATATCTCAAAACCAAGCAGAAAATCGTGCAATTCCGCGAGTTATATATGAATAAAGGAGGTAAAGTAATGACAGACAAGAAAAAAACTAATCCGAATGCAGAAATGCCGGATATGGAAATGCCTGAAATGAACATGCCTGGGATGGGAATGCCGATGATGAATAATATGTGTCCGATGATGAGCGGTTGTCCTATGATGTGCCCGATGATGTGTCCCATGATGATGGGACCCAATATGCAGAGGCCCGAGATGCACGAACCGATGATGGAGAGGGAAGAAATGAGAAATCCGGACTGGTATGAGGATGATGACAGTGACTACAGCAGTGACGAATCTGATGAATACCCGTACTATTGGAAGCATTATAAGAAGCATAAGTATTCTCCATATCCGTTTTTCTGGCCGCCGTATTATTCCTTCCCGCCATATCACAAGAAGTATAAAAAATAAATATAACCATATATGAATTTCATAAAAGGCTTCCTCAGTTGCTAAAAGGTTTCAACAGGAGCCTTTTTCATTTTGCTCACAAATACATTACTGCAAAAAAATTGTGAAACATAGTGTTTGAGGCAATACTAATACATAAGGGAAACTCAGATTGAAAGGGGAAGACTTTATGAAGGGTATAAATCCTGAGGTTTACACAGTGTTAAAGGAAAGCTCCCTTGTTATAATAAAACCCGACGGAGTTGAGAGGAATCTGATCGGAAGGATTGTTGATATGTACGAAAGAAAAGGTATGAAGGTATCAAATATAAAAATGCTGAATATTGATAGGGAGCTTGCAGAAAATCATTATTCCGAGCATAAAGGCAAACATTTTTACAATGAACTGATTGACTATATCATATCAGGGCCTTCAGTTGCACTGATACTGACGGGGGAAGCTGCAGTCAAAACTATTAGGGAAATTAACGAGGAAATAAGAGCTGCGTATGGTGTCAGTACTACCCGGAATACTGTGCACGGCTCGGACTCTGCAGAGAGTGCAGAAAGGGAAATATCGCTGTTCTTTGGGGTGTCTGCCTGATATGGAGATATTTGAGCGTATGTGTTGAAAAAGGATATGATAAATGATATAGTCAAGTATGAACCAATAATGAACGTAAAAAATGGAGAAGGTAGGTTAGAATGCAGAGCAAATACGAAGATGAGATTAAAAAACTGAAGAAAGAAAAAAATGCAATCATATTGGCGCATAACTATCAGGTACCTGAAGTCCAGGACATAGCCGATGTGGTGGGTGATTCTTTTTCTTTGAGCAAGCATGCGGCAAGTACGGATAGTAAAGTTATAGTGTTCTGTGGAGTACATTTTATGGCAGAAAGCGCAAAGATACTGTCACCGGATAAGACAGTACTGCTGCCGGCGAAGGATGCGGGCTGTCCTATGGCAGAAATGGTCACGGCTCCAAAACTCAGGGAGATGAAAGAAAAATACCCTGATGCAGCGGTGGTATGCTATGTAAATTCATCCGCAGAGGTTAAAGCTGAAAGTGACATATGCTGTACTTCTTCAAACGCACTTAAGGTTGTACAAAGTGTTAAGCAAAAGCGTGTAATATTTGTACCGGATAAAAACTTGGGGAGCTTTGTTGCTTCTAAGCTGAAGGATAAAGAAATAATATTGTGGGAGGGGTTTTGCATAACTCATAAAAGGGTTAAACCCAGTGAGGTCATAAAAATAAAGGAACTTCACCCCAATGCCAAGCTCCTTGTCCATCCTGAATGTGAGCCTGAGGTGCAGAAGCTCGCAGATTTTCTGGGAAGTACTTCAGAGATTATAAAATATGCGGGAGAATTACCCGAAAAGGATATAATAATCGGAACAGAGGAAGGGGTTTTACATACCCTTAAAAGGCAGAATCCGGAGAAAAACTTCTATCTGCTCTCAACCGGATTGATTTGTACAAATATGAAAAAAACCAGGCTGGAAGATATACATAACGCTTTGCTCAATATGGAGCATGAGATTCACGTTGCTGAGGGTATAAGGGTTAAGGCGCTGAAGTCGCTGGAAGAGATGCTGAAGATTAAATAGGAGGGTTGCAAATGCCACTGAGGTATTTGATTAATTTTGATACCCATGACATGGAAAGGGAAGAATGGGATGTTGTAATTATAGGTAGTGGTGTTGCAGGTCTCTATGCTGCCATAAACCTTGATCCTTCCCTGAATGTATGCGTATTGAGCAAGGAGGCAATGGATGAGAACAACTCCTACCTTGCCCAGGGAGGAATAGCTGTTGCGATTGGATCGGACGATATGCCTGAATATCATTTGGAAGATACATTAAAGGCAGGTGCCGGGCATTGCAATGAAGAAGCTGTTTCTGTACTTGTCGGTGAAGCACCGGAGGATATAAAAAAACTTGTTGCATTGGGCACCCAATTTGACAGGAACCCTGACGGAACACTTACCACTACCAGGGAAGGCGGGCACGGACGCTTCAGAATTGTGCACGCGCTGGGAGATGCCACGGGCAAAGAAGTAGTAGACTCGCTGCTCAGAGTATGCAGAAAAAGGCCGAATATCAAAATAATAGAAAATTGCTTTGCTGTTGACCTCCTGACTGATGCAGGCAGGTGCATAGGAATTGTAACGACCGACAGGAACGGTAAAGTAAGTAAATACAAAGCGCTGCTGAGCCGCAAGGTAATATGTGCAAGTGGAGGTATCGGGCAAGCGTACGAGCATACCACCAATTCAGAAGTTGTAACGGGTGATGGTATTGCAATGGCCTACAGGGCCGGCGCCGTCTTGTCGGATATGGAATTTGTGCAGTTTCACCCTACAGCATTCTACAAACCCGATACTGAAGGAAACAGTTTTCTTATATCCGAGGCTGTAAGGGGAGAAGGCGGGATATTGCGCAACATAAATGGTGAACGTTTCATGCATAACTACAATCCTATGGGAGAAGTTGCACCAAGGGATATAGTATCCAGAGCCATTTTCTCCGAAATGAGGAGAACACGAAGTGAACATGTTTACCTGGATATAACCCACAAAGACGCTGAATATCTGAGGAAGAGATTCCCTACCATTTACCAGAGGTGTCTGGAGGAAGGAATAGATATTACTAAAGACTTTATTCCGGTATGCCCTGTTCAGCATTATTTTATGGGCGGAATAAAAACAGACCTTTCGAGCAGGACGAATATTAAAGGATTATATGCCTGCGGAGAAGCCGCAAATACCGGCGTACACGGTGCAAACAGGCTGGCAAGCAATTCACTTCTGGAAGGCCTTGTTTTCGGGAGAAGGGCTGCCGAGGACATAAATAAATGCATCGGTGAAGCAGAACTCGATTTATCATATATAGCCAATAATTCAAAACGGGATTCCAAGGCTGTTGATGTAAAAAAAGTAAGAGAAGAGATCAAGGAAAAAATGAGTACTTATGCCGGCATTGAAAGAAATGGGCCGGACATGGAAAAGGCGCTTACCGGTATAAGTAAAATAATCGGGACCCTTGAGGATGCAAAACTGGAAAGCGTCAAGGCAATGGAAACTCTGAACATCGCATATGTATCGGCTCTGATACTCAATAGCGCTATTGAAAGAAAAAAGAGCTGCGGAAGCCATTACAGGACTGACAGTGAATAAAAAGGGCTCAAGTATACAATAAGGAGGAAAGGATACTCTATGCTGGACAATATGGCAGTTGACAGGATAATACTGAATGCTCTGGAGGAAGACCTGGGCTGGGGAGATATAACAACCGACTCTACAATTCCGGAGCATGTAGAAATAAAGGGCAACTTTATCGCAAAAGAAGAAGGGGTAATCTGCGGAGTGTCTGTATGCAGCAGAGTATTCCAGCTTCTTGATGAGAGCATAAAGTTTGAGGCTTTAATGCAGGATGGCCGGAAAGCTTCCAAGGGGGATATTATAGCTACAATCAGCGGGAAGGCCAGAAGCATACTTAAAGGGGAAAGAACCGCCCTGAACCTGTTTCAAAGAATGTCAGGAATAGCAACTATGACAAACAGATATGCGGAAAAAGTCTCCGGTTTTCCGGTAAGAATTGTCGATACAAGAAAAACAGCTCCCGGACTTAGAATATTAGACAAATATTCCGTGAGGGTGGGGGGCGGTTTTAATCATAGGTATAACCTTTCTGATATGGTGCTTATCAAGGATAACCATATAAAAGCTGCAGGAGGAATACTGCCTGCAGTTGAGGCTGCCAGATCCAGGGTTTCACATGCGGTTAAGATAGAAGTAGAGGTTGAAAGCCTGAAAGAGTTGAGAGAAGCATTGGAAGCAGGGGCGGATATCATTATGCTTGATAATATGCCGTTGGATATGATGAAGGAGGCAGTAAGTATAGCCAAAGGAAAGGCTCTGCTTGAAGCATCCGGGAATATGGGGCTTGAGGGCGGCAGAAATGTCAGGGATGTTGCAGAGACAGGTGTCGATATAATTTCTGCAGGTGCCCTTACAAACTCAGTGGATGCAATGGATATAAGCCTAAGATTCTTGTAGCTGTATAAGCTTTAGTATAGTATGTTTTTGAAAGAAATATGCTATGCTAAAGCTTTTTTATAATGCATAGGAAAGTATAAATTTCCTTAGTGTGACACTTTCCGTAAAATGCATTTCATAAAAGGCTTCCTTAGTTGTTAAAATGATTAGATAGAAGCCTTTTTTATGGTATATTTTCTGCGTGGCTGTATGTTTTGCCTTTATTTAGGAAAAAATTGGTTTGAAAGTACATTAATATGAGCCTTTTTAACAATTTTTTTCTATGTTAAAATATAAATATGATATACGAATGAATGGAAAAAATTTATAATAGAGGTGATATATTGGGTAGTGTATACAGTATTACATCTATAATACTCGCAGCCGGTGAAGGAAAGCGCATGTATTCCAAATTGCCGAAAGTACTTCACAAGGTATGCGGGATATCTATGGTGGGACATGTTATAAATTGTGCCCGGGAGTTGGGCGATCCTGAACCGGTAGTAGTCATTGGGCATGGAGCAGATCAGGTAAGCAAAGCTGTATCGGGAGTTAAGCTTGTAATGCAGGAAAAACAACTTGGTACCGGACACGCGGTACTTCAGGCGGAGAAGTATATTTCAGACGGAGACATACTCATACTATATGGAGACACTCCTCTGTTGAAACCTGAAACTCTAAGGGACATGCATGAGTTACACATTAAGGAGGGTTATGGAGCAACGATATTGACATCAGAATTCGACGACCCGGCAGGATACGGTAGAATAGTAAGAAATAGCTCAGGTCTTGTCGATGCAATTATCGAAGAAAAAGATGCCGATCCCAAAACTAAAGTTATCAAGGAAATAAATTCAGGGATATATTTCTTTAACGGCAAGGCGCTCAAGGAAGCTCTTAAGCAATTGACCAACAATAATTCACAGGGTGAGTACTATTTGACGGATGTAATTGGAATAATGAGGGACAAGAACCTTAAGATAGGCGCATACCTCATTGGAGACTCTGAGGAAATAATGGGAGTTAACAACAGGTATCAATTGTCCCAGGCAAACGCCATAATGAGGGACAGAATTCTCAAAGGATTTATGTTAAGTGGAGTGACAATTATCGATCCGAATACCACCTATATAGATGCGTCGGTAAAAATTGAAAGAGACGTTACAATATACCCCGGCTGTATGCTTGAAGGTGATACAGCAATAGAAGAGGACGCTATCATAGGCCCTTACACCAAAATTAAGGATGGTAAAGTAGGTAAAGGTGTGACGGTGCAAAATTCCGTTATTCTGGAAAGTTCAGTAGGAGAAGGCACTACTGTAGGTCCTTTTGCCTATATCAGGCCGGGTAACAAAATAGGCCGTCATGCAAGAATCGGCGATTTTGTCGAGATGAAGAATTCAAATTTTGGAGACCATTCAAAGGCATCACATTTAACTTACGTTGGCGATGGGGATGTAGGCAGCCATGTAAATCTTGGGTGCGGAGTAGTATTCGTAAACTATGACGGGAAAAAGAAAAGCAGAACGGTTGTTGGAGACAATTGTTTTGTGGGGTGCAATGTTAACCTTATAGCGCCGGTTAAGGTAAATGCCGGTTCATATATAGCAGCAGGTACTACTGTAACAGATGAAGTGCCTGAGGGAAGCCTTGCAGTGGGCAGAGCAAGGCAGGTAAACAAAGAAGGCTGGGTAAGCAAAAGAGAAAATAAATAATATTGTTTTGGGAGGTTTCTATTGAAATGAATGTACATGGAAAGAGCATAAAGGTGCTTAACTGTAATGCCAACAAAGAATTAGCCAAGGATATAGCTTTTAACCTAGGCATACCGGTAGGCGATTCTCAGGTTAGCACTTTTAGTAATGGGGAGATATCGGTAAGCATAAATGAATCCATAAGAGGTTCGGATGTATTTGTGGTTCAATCCACCAGTGCACCTGTAAATGATAATCTGATGGAGCTTCTTATAATGATTGATGCATTAAAGAGGGCTTCTGCAGGAAGAATTAATGCAGTTATTCCATTCTATGGCTATGCTAGACAGGACAGAAAGTCAAAGTCAAGAGAACCGATCACCGCAAAGCTTGTTGCAAATCTTATTGAATCGGCAGGCGCTGACAGGGTAATAACCATGGACTTGCATGCCCCGCAGATTCAGGGCTTCTTTGATATTCCGGTTGACCACCTGTATGCTTCACCGCTCATTGTAAATTATTTCATGAATAAAAAGCTTAATGATGTAGTTGTCGTATCTCCGGATGTGGGAGGCGTTACAAGAGCAAGATCCCTTGCAACCAAGCTGGATGCTCCGCTGGCAATAATTGATAAGAGAAGACCAAAGCCCAATGTTTCAGAAGTTATGAACATAATAGGTGACATAGAGAACAAGGATTGCATAATAATAGATGATATGGTAGATACAGCAGGATCTATAGTGAATGCGGCAAAGGTGCTTAAGGATATGGGCGGCAAAGATATTTATGTGGCATGTACACATCCGATTCTATCAGGACCTGCTTTTGACCGCATAAGGGACTCAGTGATCAAAGAGCTTGTTGTAACAAATACAATTCCGCTGCCTGCAAACAAACCTACTGACAAGATAAAGGTTTTATCAGTGGCTTCTTTGTTTGCTGAAGCAATAAGACGAATCTATGAAGGCTTGTCCTTAAGCAAGCTTTTTGACTAAAAATAACCCGGAGGTTTTCTATGTATATAATCGTAGGCTTGGGTAATCCTGGGGATAAATATAAATATACAAGGCATAACATCGGTTTTATCACACTGGATTACTTCTCCGAGCAACATATGATAAGCATCAATAAGATAAAGCACAAAGCCGTTCTTGGAGAGGGCTACATCGGTGAGGAAAAGATAGTACTGGCTAAACCCCAGACTTTTATGAATTTAAGCGGGGAGAGCGTATATGAGCTTTTAAGCTGGTATAAGACCGATACCTCAAATCTCATAGTAGTCTATGATGATATCGATTTGCCAACCGGCAAGCTCAGGATAAGGCCGGAGGGAAGTTCCGGCTCTCATAACGGAATGAAATCTATAATATATATATTGAATTCTGATAAATTTCCGAGAATAAGGGTTGGAATCGGGAAACAGCCGGAATATATGGATCTTGGGGATTATGTGATCGGAAGGTTCGGAAATGAGGAAATACCTTTGATGGAGGCTGCTGTAAAAAAAGCATCCCTTGCCATTGAAGAAATAATAAAAAACGGGATAATCTCAGCGATGAATAAATACAACGGGTGATTTCACATCAGCCTGAGTGTCTGCAAAAGATAAAGCATTAAGTTTTGCCTGAATACGGGAGTTATTTTAGGCAAAACTTAATGTGTGGTTACATTTTGATAAATCGAGGTCGGATATCAAGTTATATCTGGCCTTTAAATTGTTTTGCCCGAACTTGCGCCGGAGGTGAGAACTTGAGTTTTGAAAACATGATAAAGCCTTTATACGAAATGGAAGAGTTCAGTGAGATATTATCCTCTCTTCAGCTGAATAAGGGTGTTATTGAAGTGTATGGAATATCCGATACGCAAAAGGCCTTTGTAGCTGCAGCCGTATGCCATCATTTCGGAAAGCCCTGCCTGTTTATAACTCATAATGACATTCTGGCAAAAAAAGTGTATGAGGATATATCTTTCTTCGACCAGGATATGGCCCAGGTTCTGCCTACCGGAGAAATGATTTTTCACAGGATAGATGCCAGAAGTAATGAAATAATACATAACCGGCTTAAGGTATATGACAGCATAGTGCATGGAGGCAGCAAAATCATATGTGCCTCAATTGAAGCACTGCTTCCCAAAATGGTTTCGCCGGATTTTTTCAAAACAATGGTAATGGAGCTTTCTATCGGGGGCACTGTTGATATAGAAATGCTGAAGAGCTACTTCATCCGTGCCGGATACGAAAGGGTCGACATGGTTGAGGGCAAAGGCCAGTTTTCAATCAGGGGAGGAATCATTGATTTCTTTTCTCCGATACATGCAAATCCTGTAAGAATTGAACTTTTTGATGATGAAATAGATTCAATCAGATATTTTGACAGCCTGACACAGCGCTCGGTAAGCAAGGCCAAAAGCGTAAGAATTACGCCTGCCAGGGAGTTCATTGCAACTGCAGAAGAATTTATTGAAAGTACTGTAAGGTTGCAGTCTGAACTCCGGAGCAGACTGAAAGGCGGAGCCGCAGCAGGGAAGAAGAAGGCTCCAAGTACAGCCAGGCTTCAGGATAGGATTACTGAGGATATTGAAAAACTGAAACAGGGGATATATTTCGAAGGAATTGAAAGATACACTCCATATTTCCCAGGCAAGAGCTACAGCATTATCGATTACTTAAAGAATTGCATCATATTTGTTGACGAACCTGCAAGGGTAAGACAGCGCTGTGAAACTATGCAGCTTGAGTTCCAGGAGTACTTCAACAACCTTCTGGAGGAGGGAGAGGTACTTGCAGGGCAGTATGGAGTTTTGTTCACATATGAAGACATACTTCTCAGAATGGAAAATCATAACAGAGTATGCCTGAATGCACTGTACAAAAGTACAGGGGACTTTATTCCCGACAGGACTATCAGTGTAACAAGCCGGTCAATGCACCCCTTTCATGGGAAGCTTAACCTGCTCATGGATGAGATAGATGTATGGAGAAAGAGAAAGTACAGGGTTGTGATACTGTCCGGCAGCAGGGATAGGGGTATGCGGCTCGTACAGGACTTAAGGGAACGAGACGTTGATGCAGTATTTAAGGATGAGCTCGATATAGAGCTTAAGGAAGGGCATATAGTAGTTGTGCCTGGAATATTGAACAGCGGGTTCGATTTTCCTTCAATCCGTTATGCCGTTATAAGCGACAGGGAAGCCTTTGGAGTAAAGAAAAAGACGTCGGAAAAGAAGAAGTCCAAGACGATAGAAGTATTTACAGATCTCAAGGTAGGAGATTTTGTTGTTCATGAAAACCATGGAATAGGGCAGTATCTAGGTATAGAAAAGCTGAAAATCGATGGTATGACCAGGGATTACCTGCATATAAAGTATTCAGGGAATGACAAGCTTTACATTCCAACTGACCAGTTGGATATGATACAGAAATACATCGGCTCTGAGGATAAGGGACCAAAGCTTAACAAGCTGGGAGGGACCGAATGGGTAAAGGTAAAGGCTCGAGCAAGGAAAGCAATAGAGACCCTGGCTTTGGATCTGCTGAAGCTGTATGCAGAAAGGCAGCAGTCTGTCGGTTTTGCATTTTCTGAGGATTCAAGATGGCAGAAGGAATTCGAAGATATGTTCCCTTACCAGGAAACTCAGGATCAGATAAGATGCATAGAAGAGATAAAACAGAACATGGAAAGCACTTTGGTCATGGATAGGCTATTGTGCGGCGATGTAGGCTATGGCAAGACTGAGGTTGCGCTAAGGGCTGCATTTAAGTGCGTTATGGACAACAAGCAAGCCGCTATACTTGTGCCTACCACCATATTGGCACAGCAGCATTATAATACCTGTGTCCAAAGGTTTGCAAACTTTCCGGTCAACATTGACGTATTATCAAGATTCAGGAGCCATTCGGAACAGGCTAAGACTATTGCCAACCTGAAAAGCGGAAACGTGGATATTATTATCGGGACCCACAGGCTGTTACAGAGTGATGTGCAGTTCAACGACCTCGGGCTTCTGATAATTGACGAGGAACAGAGATTCGGCGTTGCTCATAAAGAAAAGATAAAGGGTATGAAGAAAAACGTAGATGTCCTGACGTTGACGGCAACACCAATCCCAAGGACACTGCACATGTCGCTTATAGGAATCAGGGATATAAGTGTAATTGAGGAACCCCCGGAGGAGAGGTATCCGGTACAGACTTATGTAATGGAGCATAATGAAGAAGTGATAAAGGATGCCATAATCAAAGAGGTTAGCAGGGGGGGACAGGTATACTACCTTCACAATAGGGTAAGAAGCATACAGAAGGTTGCTGCAAAGCTCAAGGAACTGGTACCTGAAGCAAGAATAGCGGTAGCACACGGGCAGATGGAAGAAAAAGGCCTGGAGGATACAATGCTGGACTTCTACAATGGGGAATATGATGTGCTGGTTTGCACCACCATTATAGAAGCCGGCCTCGATATACCCAATGTCAACACGATAATAATCAGTGATGCAGATAAGATGGGCTTATCCCAGCTCTACCAGCTTCGTGGACGGGTTGGACGTTCCAACAGGCTTGCCTATGCGTATTTCACATATCAAAGGGATAAGGTGTTGAATGAAATAGCGGAAAAAAGGCTGCAAGCCATAAGGGAGTTTACAGAGTTCGGCTCAGGCTTCAAGATTGCCATGAGGGACCTGGAAATAAGGGGAACAGGAAATCTGCTTGGGAAGGAACAGTCCGGCCATATGGAAGCTATAGGCTATGATTTGTATATAAAGCTCCTGGAGGATACCGTGAGGGAACTCAAAGGGGAACCTGTTGCAGAAAATATTGAAACTGCAATTGAGATACAGATCAGCGCATTTATTCCCGAAACTTATATAACCGATGAAAATCAGAAAATAGAGATATACAAGAAAATTGCTTATATTGGAAGCACTGAAGACCTATACGACATTGAAGAGGAAATTGAGGACAGATTCGGGGACATACCGGAAACAGTAAGAAACCTGCTTGCCATTTCCTTTATCAGGCATCTGGCAAAGAAAAACGGTATTGTTTCAATAACACAGAAGAAAAACAGCATTATTATGAAATTCAGCTCCGACAAATATATTAAGCCGCAGACGGTTTTCAGGGTTGCGGGGGATTATACGGGCAGGATTTTGTTTACTGCAAGCGAGCAGCCTTACTTTACGCTGAAGATAGATGAAAACAATCCTGAGGAGTTCCTGAAGCTTATAAAAGAGCTTTTAGAAAAAATTAGTAGTTTCCAGAACGAGTGATATAATGTATAATTATATAGTAATTCCTATATTTTCGTACCTATACATGTAGGAAAAATAATTTGTGAGGAGCGGTGGATAATTGATGAGAAGAATGAGGAGAATGCTGCTGTTGTCTTTTTCGCTTCTGATTCTTGCCGCATTTGTTGCGGGCTGCGGTATGGTTAGAGTAAATCCGGAAGTTGATAATAAAACAGTTGTGGCAAAGGTATCAGGTCAAGATATAACAAAAGAGGAATTTAACAAGGTTTATACGGTTTTCAAGGCTCAATACGAACAACAGTATGGAGCGGATGTCTGGAACCAGGAAGTCAATGGGAAAAAGTTCGGCGATGTTGCTAAAGACAAGCTGCTGGATATGCTTATTGATGAGAAGATACAGATGAAGAAAGCGTCCGAGCTTGGGATAACAGTTACTGATCAGGAAATAAATACTGAGATAGAAAATGCAAAGAAATATTTTGATTCCGAGGATAAGTTCAATGAATTTTTAAAGAATCAGAGCATGGATTTGCAATACTACAAGGATTCAGTTAAGAAAGACCTTATAATAAGCAAGCTTACCGAGAAGCTGACTGCGGATGTCAGCGTTACGGATAATGAAGTAAAAAGCTACTACGATTCTCACCAGAGTGAATTTGTTAGTGTAAAGGCAAGTCATATACTTCTTGATACAAAGGAAGAAGCAGAAAAAATGCTTCAAAGGGTAAAAGCAGGTGAAGATTTCAATGCTCTAGCAAAACAGTATTCCAAGGACCCGAGCGCTAAGGAAAACAGCGGAGAACTGGGTTATTTCAAACACGGTGAAATGGTTGAAGCATTTGAAAATGCAGCCTTTGCTTTAAAACCCGGGGAAATAAGCGATGTAGTACAGAGTGATTTTGGATACCATATAATAAAGGTTGAAGACAATAAGCTGGAAAAATATAATGACGCCAAGGAAGAATTAAAGAGCAAACTGCTAGGCGATAAAAAGAATACAGAATATGAAAAGCTGCTTGCAGATATGAGATCAAAAGCACAAATACAGAAGTTCACAAAGAATCTTAATTAGGAGATAAGCTGCCGGTATGAAAAATACCTGCAGCTTTTATTTTCCGTTCTGAGCGGGTTGACCGGCACAATGTAAGAATTTTAGCCGGTTTTATTTATTATCTATAATTTACAAAATTGTGTATAAAAAAATGAAGTTGGTAAAATAATAAGCATTACAAGACACTTATGTAAATTTAAAATAAGGAGGGTAAACGTTGAAAGCAACCGGAATTGTAAGAAGAATAGATGACCTTGGAAGAGTTGTTATACCAAAGGAAATCAGAAGAACCTTACGTATAAGAGAAGGCGATCCGCTTGAAATCTTCACTGACAGGGAAGGCGAAGTAATATTGAAAAAATATTCACCAATCGGAGAACTCAGCGACTTTGCCAAAGAATACGTAGAATCCCTGCATAGTTCAATGGAGCATATTACATGCATAGCTGATAGAGATACCATTATTGCGGTTGCAGGTGCACCAAAGAAGGAACTGTTGGATAAGAGGGTAAGCCCGGCGCTTGAAAAGATAATGGAAGATAAGACAACTGTCATTTTGAACTTAACAGGGGACAATAAGATGATAAATGTCTCGGCAGATGAGGAGGGGACTCCTAAATATACCGCAGGAGTTGTTGCACCTATAATAACCCAGGGTGACTCCATAGGAGCAGTTATGATACTTTCTAGAGATCCTAACATTCAAATGGGAGAACTTGAAGTAAAACTTGCAGAAACAGCTGCAAGCTTCTTAGGGAAGCAAATGGAACAGTAATACATAACCCATAAAAGTAGCAGTCGGATAGGCTGCTACTTTTTCATTAGTGGACATTCTACCAAAGTAGAATCAGTCAAAAGCGAGGAGGCTCGATGCCTCCGAGCTTTTATTTTTTAATTTACCGTTCTACTGACGCAGAATATAGTATATTTTTAAGTATGTGCGATGTAATGGAGCGTAATTTCCTATGTTATTGTGCACAAATTATGGTAAAATGAATTTGTTTAAGGTATGTATGGGGAGGTCAAAAATGAGTCCTAAGAAACAATCCTTCATTAAAGGTGCAGCAATACTTGCGATTGCAGGTATCATATCAAAGGCTTTGGGGGCTATATACAGGATACCGCTTGGGAGGATTATAGGTTCCGAAGGTATGGCGTATTACCAGACAGCATATGATCTATACATTTGGATGCTTACTATTTCGGCGTATTCAATACCTATAGCCATATCAAAGCTGGTATCGGAAAAAATCGAACTGGGCAGACGGGATGAAGCCCATAAAACATTCAGGGTCGCACTGGGCTTAATAGCTTTTCTAAGTATAACAGTAGCATCGGTACTGTTTATTTTTGCTGAGGAATTTGCCACGGTATTGAAAAACCCAGGTGCATATATTGCCGTATTGTGCGTGGCACCGGCAATCTTTACAGTGTCATTGAGCGGTGCTTTCAGGGGATATTTCCAGGGTATGCAGAATATGACCCCCAGCGGGGTTTCGCAGGTAACAGAGCAGATCGGCCGTGTTGTTTTCGGATTTATATTTGCAATAATGTTCCTGCCTCTGGGATATAAGTCTGCTGCCGGTGGTGCAGTGTTCGGAACCACTATTGGAGGGCTTGTAAGCTTTCTGACTCTGGTGTATATATACAGACTCAAAAAAAGTGAAATAATGACGGGAGTGAGGTCCTCCGGCACGCTCAGGATGGAGTCCACAGCAAGCATTGCCAAGAGGATAATAGTGTTTTCTATACCTATTACCATAGGCGGAAGCATAATGCCGGTTATGAATGTGCTGGATACCTTTATTGTAATGGACAGACTCCAGGCAGCAGGTTTCTCTCTTGAGGCTGCCACCAGCCTGTTTGGCCAGCTTAAGGGTATGGCAGGCGCATTTATAAATCTGCCGCAGGTATTTACTATCGCCTTGGCTGCAAGCCTTGTGCCTGCAATTTCCGAATCAATGGCCAAAAGAGATTTTGATTCGGCAAAAAGGAAGACAGAGCTGGCAATACGGATCAGTCTTATTATAGGCTTACCTGCTGCCTTCGGGCTTTTCATACTGTCGGATCCCATAATGAAGCTCATATATCCGGCAGAGCCTGCTTCCCTCGGAATGGCTTTGAGGTACCTGTCCATGGCGGTAATATTCCTGAACCTGGTGCAGACTATGACCGGTATACTTCAAGGTATGGGAAAAGAACGGGTGCCGGTTGTAAATCTTGTGATCGGAGCATTGGTAAAAGTGGTAGTAAGCTATACACTGACGGCAGTGCCGATTATAAATATCAGAGGCGCAGCATTGGGAACGGTTGCGGGCTATGCAGTATCTGCAACCTTGAATATGGCTGCCATAATCAGACATCAGCAATCAAGCATGAGCATTGGAAAGATTATTATAAAACCTGTTGTTGCTACAGCTGCAATGATTGCAGCTGCATACTCAGGCTATAAGCTGATTTTTTCTTACACAGGAAGCAATTTTGCCGGAATACTTTTTAGTATAGCATTTGCCGGGCTTATATATGGTATTGCATTGATTCTGATAAAAGGTGTTACAAAGGAAGAACTTGAAATGGCACCGGGAGCAAAAAGACTTTCAAGTGTATTGAGAAAGAAAGGGTTAATCAGGTAATACTAGATATGTCGTGAAAAAGATAGATGCGAAGCATTCTCAGGCTATGGGCAATGGGCGATGGGCTATGGGTTCAGGCCGGACTTCGAAGCCCATCCCTGAAATCCTATTGCCTATTGCCTATTGCCGTGCACGTTAGTGCGCATCCTACGAAGCACGCAATACAGAAGAATAAGGAGAGAATATAATATGACAAGGATAACAATTGTAGGGCTTGGACCGGGGGACTACAGACAATTAAGTCTTGAAGCGCTTGAATACATTAAGGAAGCAGTTACACTGGTTCTGCGGACGGAGAAACATCCTGTGGTGGATTATATTAGAAGCCGGAAGATTGGATTTACGACCTGCGACGATATATATGACAGTGAAGCCTCCTTTGAAGGAACCTATGAAAGGATTTGTGAGAGGGTACTTAACCTGTGCAAGGAAAAGGGAGAGGTAGTCTATGCGGTGCCGGGACATCCCTTGGTGGCTGAAAAGAGTGTAGAACTAATTGCAAACAAAGCGGATGAAGGTATGGAGGTAAGGATAATACCTGCCTTAAGCTTTATAGACGTTGTATTGAGTTCCTTGAGGATAGATCCGGCATACGGATTGAAAATAATTGACGGCTTAAGCCTTAAAAGCCAGAAACCGGATACAAAATGCGGCAATATTATTACGCAGGTTTATAACAGATTGGTTGCTTCCGAAGTCAAGCTCAAGCTCATGGATTATTACAAGGATGACTTTGAAATATGCGTTATAAGGGCTGCTGGAGTTCCGGGACAGGAGAAAATTGCGCGGATGCCGCTTTATGAGCTGGATAGGGTGGAATGGGTGGATTATCTGACCAGCATATATATCCCGCCTGTTTACAACGATGAGAAGTATAAAAGCATGGACGACCTGGTAAACCTTATGGAGAGACTGAGGGGGGAAGATGGCTGTCCGTGGGACAAGGAACAGACGCGGGAAACGCTTAAACCCTATCTGCTGGAGGAAACATATGAGGTATTGGATGCAATTGAGAAGGACGATGTGGAGCTTTTGGTGGAGGAACTTGGCGATCTGCTGCTCCAGGTAGTGTTTCACGCACAGATTGCCAAGGAAGATGGGGAATTTGACATAAATGATGTTATTACCGGCATAGTAACCAAACTAATAATAAGGCATCCCCATGTATTCGGCGATGTCAAGGTTACCTCCGAAAGCGGAGCGCTAAAAAGCTGGGAGGCATCCAAAAGAAAGCATAAAGGCATAGATAACTATACCCAGACACTCACAGATATACCGGAAGTATTGCCTTCGCTGATGCGCAGCTTTAAGGTACAACAAAAGGCAGCACTGACAGGATTCGACTGGGACAATATAGATGATGTATTTGCAAAGGTTTATGAGGAATATGAAGAGCTTAAGGAAGTATATAAAACAGGGGAAAAAGACATAATAGAAGAAGAATTCGGGGATTTACTCTTCTCAATCGTAAATGTTTCAAGGTTTTTAAAGCTTCAACCTGAGCTTGCCCTTAGGGCTGCAACAGAAAAATTCATCAAAAGATTCGAATATATTGAAAAAACAGCCTTGCAATCCGGTAAAAAACTTGATAAAATGAGTTTGCAAGAGATGGATAAGCTGTGGGAGCAAGCAAAAAAACACAAAATTTAACAAAAAATTTGAAAAATAACAAAAAAAAAGAAGGATTTTATAGAAAAAGATAGAATATGCATAATCAGTAAATATTTCCTACAAAATAAAAAATGGAGGGAAGATGAATGAATAAATCAGATCTTATTACAAAAATGGCTGAAAAAAGTGCAATGACAAAGAAGGATTCAGAAAAAGCTCTGAAAGCTCTTATAGAAAGCGTTCAGGAAGCTCTTGCAAAGGGTGACAAAGTTCAGTTAGTTGGCTTTGGAACTTTCGAAGTTAAGCAGAGAAAGGCAAGAGTAGGAAGAAATCCAAGAACTAGAGAAGAGATCAAAATTCCAGCATCAAAAGCTCCAATATTCAAGCCAGGAAAAGATCTCAAAGATCTCGTAAACAAGAAGAAGAAATAAGTACATATTAATGAAAAATCAGGCTTAACTAAGCCTGATTTTTCGCTTTCAGCTGACATTCTACAAGGTAGAACCTGTCAAAGGCAAGGAGGCTCGGCGCCTGCAAGCTTTTTCCGAAAACAGAAATAATATTATAGGGTGATATTTATGAGACTGGACAAATTTTTAAAGAATTCAAGACTGATAAAAAGAAGAACTGTAGCCAAGGATGCCTGTGAGGGGGAGAAGGTATTCCTGAATGGAAAACTGGCCAAACCCAGCGCAGAAGTAAAAGTCGGAGACAAGATTGAAATTGTGTTCGGTGAGAAAAGTATAAAGGCAGAGATTCTTGACATATCCGATACAGCTACCAAATCCACGGCAAAAGAAATGTATAAGCTGTTGTAGTGGAAAAGTACAGATGAGTCAGAATAGAAAACCATGAGCTTCAATAAATATAAACTTATTGAAGCTCATGGTTTTTGCATTATGTTTCAGACGCCGGCATATAAATATTAATAGACATATTCTGCATATAACCGTAAATATAAGAAAAATATGTTGGTGGAAAGCCTGCTCAGGTTGCCATATATATGCTTAGGGGGTTTTTATATGGAAGATAAAAAGTTATTCAAGTCAAAACCTCACAACATTACTATAGAAGGACGGGAAAAAATTGTTATCTCAGGTGTTAAGGATGTAGCCAGCTTTGATGACAATACGGTTATAATTGATACGGAAGCCGGAGGGTTGACAATCAGGGGATCAGAGTTACATATCAATAAATTGAGCCTCGATGAGGGCAATCTTTTTGTAGAGGGATACGTTATCTCTTGTGTGTACAATGACAAGATCGATACCAAAAAAGCAGGAAACTTCTTCAGCAATATATTCAAATAAACAGTCATAGTATGCCTGCTAAACGGTATGGTTGATTACAGGTCGGAAGTGTGTAGTTGGCCATGCCGTTTTCTAATATGCAGATAAGGAGGTCTTTTAGTGGAAACCATACAATTTCAGAGCTTTGTATTCTCATATTCGGTATACGGCGGAATATTGATAGGAATTATATATGATATATATAGGGTATTGAGAGGCAGAAAGAAAGGCGAAAGGTTAATTACCTCCTTATGGGACATATTGTTTATCTTTTCGGTATTTATAGTAGTTGTATGGGCTATATTTTCAAGTAATTACGGAGATATAAGGGCATATGTGCTGATTGGCTTTATTGTTGGATTCTTCTTGTATGAGAGGTTGCTGGGCAGATTAGCTGTCGGGGTTTTTCAGTTCGTTATGGGGAAGCTTGTGCGCTTTATAAAGACAACAAACTCCATTATTATTTTGCCGCTAAAACTAATATATACCATGGTGAACCGGGGACTTCTCGGTTTGACAAATTTTCTGGGAAGGAAGAAAAATAGGTTAAGGAAAGTCGGAAGGTTGCCGAAACATATAATGAATGATACAAAGAGATATTATCAGTTAGTAATTAAAAGAACTCCCAAAAAATAATTTTTATATATAAAAGGCTTATACTCCTGCCGGTTTTGCAAAGATAAATCTTTTCAAACATTTATAAAGGATTTTTAATTCCACTGTCGAATATATTCAAATGCCATACTTTGAAAGCTTTGAAACACTTAGGAAATGAAGCCAGCTTTTTTCAGAACAATATTTGTAAGAGCTGCATAGGATATATAAACAGTGGTGAGGGGATTGCCATGAAAAAGCGAAAGATAAGGTTCAAGAATATATTTATTGTTATTTTTTTGGTTTATACTATTGTAACTTTTATAAATCAGCAATTTACTATTGTCCAATTAAGGAAGACAGAACAGGAAGCAAGATTACGTATAGAAAATGTCAATAAAGAGAATGAAAAACTAAAGGAAATGATTAACAATGCTTCCTCTCCTGAATATATAGAAAAAATGGCCAGGGAACAATTAGGCCTTGTTAAATCCGGTGAGAGAGTTTATATAGATCAGTCTGCTGCTGAGAGTAATGCACAAAATAGGGATAATTAGGCATAATATTGACAGCAGAAGGGTTTTAATATATTATATCCATAGCAGTGCTATTGCGTATTAGTTAAAGGAGGAGTATTTTCTATATGCCTATAGAGGAAGGTAAAGTAGTTGAGGGGGTTGTATCCAGCATTACGAATTTTGGAGCCTTTATTCAGCTGCCGGAGGGTAAAATAGGTCTGGTGCACATTTCAGAAATAGCGGACACATATGTAAAGGATATCAAAAACTATATAAAGGAGAAAGAAAAGGTCAGGGTCAAAGTAATTTCTGTAGAAAAAAACGGAAAGATAAACCTTTCAATCAAACAGGCACAGGGAGCAAAGAAAAGTACGAGACCGATTGAAATTGATTGGGATCTTGAATCTAAGAAAAATCAAGGTAATTGCTTTGAAGACCGGCTTGCAAAGTTTCTGAAGGAAAGCGATGAAAAGATGCAGCAGTTAAAGAAAAATTCAGATTCAAAGCGTAGCGGCGGATATAGAAAGAGCGATGGACTGCAAAGGGTTTAATGTAATTTGAAAAGAAAATCAAATTTATATAACCGCAATTATAATCATAATTTATTTAAGCAGCAACATAATACTGTCAGCAGGTCTGACAGTTTATTATTTTGATTTGGGAGTTTTTGACTTTCCATCATTTTGTCTACTATTTTAAACACATTATAAAACGAAAGAATAAGGAATAATAAAGGAGATGCCATATGAAAAGATTTGCTGCTATCGACATAGGTACGAACTCAATGAGACTCATGTTGTGTGAAGTAAATGGAAGTGCTATTGTCAAGAAGGAGAAAGAACTCATAATTACCAGGATAGGAAAGAATGTTTCAAAAACCAGCGCAATTTCTGTGCGGTCCATGGAAAGAAACATTGAGGCCTTGAAATACTTTAAAAACAGGGCGGATAAATACGGAGCCGAAAAAATTGTAGCAATAGCTACAAGCGCAGTTAGGGATGCTTCAAACAAGGAAGAATTCGTAAAATCCGCAAAATCTGAATCGGGAATAGATGTAATGGTTATCGAAGGCAAGGAAGAAGCTGAGCTTGGAATAAAAGGCGTAATGAGCGAAATAGATAATCATGAAGTGAATGTGCTGGTTATTGATGTTGGCGGAGGAAGCACCGAGCTTGTTCTTGGAAACAAAGACGGGATTGAGTATTCGACCAGTATAAATGTAGGAACTGTAAGGCTTACAGAACAGTTTATAAAAGGTAATCCTATCAGTGACAGTGATATAAAAGACATAAAAAGCAGGCTTATGGAGCAGTTTAGTGAACCTTTGCAGTATTTGAGCAGTAAAAGGATAGACAGTGTCGTTGCTATTGGCGGCACAGCCACTACAATAGGAGCAATATTTCGAGGATTAAGCATATATAATCCTGATATTGTACATAATACTGATGTGAATCTAAGCTTTGTCACTGAGACATTTAACAGGTTGAAGGATATGACAGTTAAGCAAAGGTACGAAGTAAAAGGTTTGCAAAAGGAAAGGGCAGATGTGGTTCCGGCAGGAATGTTAATATTGCAGCATTTACTGGAAGGGCTGAAGAAGGAAAAGGTTAAGATAAGTGAAAATGATAATCTCGAAGGCGCAGTGGTCAAGTATATAATATGCAAGGATCAAGCTTGCAAAGCTTGATATGGCAGTAATTTTCACTATATGTATTATTCGCATATAAAGCCGTCATAAGCTCGGAAACGTGATTTCCCAATGCGTTTGAGTAACTTCTTAAGTTTCTGCAACAAATAAAAAAGGTATTGACGTTTTCGAGCAAAGAAGATATAATAATATTTGTCGTTATGGCGCGGTATCGTTAGAACGGTATAGCCGAAGTGGCGGAACTGGCAGACGCACAGGACTTAAAATCCTGCGGTCCTTACAGACCGTACCGGTTCGATTCCGGTCTTCGGCACCAAAACATCGCGGGGTAGAGCAGTTGGTAGCTCGTCGGGCTCATAACCCGGAGGTCGTGGGTTCAAGTCCCTCCCCCGCAACCAAATTATCTTTGCCAAACGATACAATACGGATATCACAATTAAACATGGCGGCGTAGCTCAGCTGGCTAGAGCATTCGGTTCATACCCGAACGGTCGTTGGTTCGAATCTGACCGCCGCTACCAAAGCGATAACAAAACTCAGACTAATGTCTGAGTTTTTTTATTGTATAGGAAAGTATAAAATTTTTGCTCTACAAAAATGGGCTTAAGAGATGTAAAATGAAGCAGTATAGAAAAATGTAAAAGGATGGCTTGGAATAAATGGAAGTAAAGGG
>JBLNDG010000008.1:0-4192 GCA_050261415.1 Caulobacteraceae bacterium
TTGCCTTATAAGGCAGTGATTTCAACGTATCTAAAAAAATGGAAAAGATTTGCTTGGAATATCTGGAAGAAGAATTTGCCGCTTAAAGTGCGGCGTTAGCCGCTTTTTTTTATTTTTTGAATATAAATGAGGCGGGTGATTTTACGATAAGGTGAACCGTACCACCAGTGATGACTAAACAATTATATTTTCTAATATATCCTTGTAGCTTGCCACATTAATCTTAAAATCATAGCATTTGTTTTCTGAGCATAACGCAGCATAATGCTTCTGATCTATTTTTTTATAGCTCAGATAAGCATTAGCTATGCTGTTATCAGCATTCAAAATACTTGGGAACCTGTTTTTATCCAATATTATAGAAAATGAATTCAAAGGGATGGATAATCCTTTACCAACCATTTTTATATAACTCTCTTTTAATGTCCACAAAATATAAAAACCTTCTATTTTTTCATAGTCATGCTGGTTTAGTAACCATTGGAACTCGTACTCTGAAAAAAACCTTCCCGCAATATCAATATAATCTATTTCACAAATCTGCTCTACATCAACTCCCAATGGCATACTGTCTTCACCAACTATAACCCAATCACCGGAGTGCGCTATATTGAAATGAAATTTGCCATTGTTTTTTAGCAGGGGCTTACCATAGCCGTTATACTCAAATGCAATTTCCCCATTTCGTATTTGCAGCTTTTTACAAATAATACTCCGTACTAATGTGTCCCCCAACAGTATTCTTTGTTTATCCAGTATGTTTCTGCACTTAAGTATTCTCTGCTTCTTATCATTATCTGTGTATGAAATTAACTTATCAAACAACTCATTACTCATTTCATTAATCGTATTGACGGCATATAGTTCCATACCCCTATCTCCATTCATTTTCATCTGATTATCCAAATTCTCTCAAGCTCATTATGACATTTTTAAACCTTCGCGCCAAGAATAAAAGTTGTTCCGAATAAGTGTGTAATGTCGGTATAGTGCGGAATATATCAAGAAATTTAAAGGCTAAAGAGGAGTGAAAACAGGAAGGAATTTACATACATTTAGAGAATATATTAATCATAAAGTTAAAATAGTACAATTATGTAAATATATGGTTAACAATTGTACGGATGCTTTATATATTTCCGGTGAAATAAAATGTGTGAGGGCGGTGAATAATCAATGAGGAAATTTCTAAGTGAAGGTATTGCTCTGGGAAGCAGCATCGGGGATGGTACTGAGATAGAGTTCTCTCCGGAAAGCATGAATTTTGCTGTTAATACTTCAATTACAAATGGAATTAAGGCGATTGCAGAAAAGGATAAGATTTCAGTAAACGCCTTTTTGTTTACTGCATTTACTGTTTTATTATTCCGGTATACCCGTGAAGAGGAAAGTATTATTGAAAACATGGTTCAAACTGGGAATATCAGTAATCAATACAGTTATGCCTTTATTAAGAATTCAATAAATGAAAAAGAGACTTTTAAAAGTGCAAAACTGGAAGCAAGCATTCACTTTACTGAATTCTCCGATGGTTTTAATACGGAAGACAATTATCACAATATTATCTTTGATACTGTGACTAAGTTGAATGAAATTCCTCTGTCAAAAGAATTTAAGTATGGTATATGGATTAGATTTTATGAGACTTCGCAAGGAATAAGCGGAAGGATAGAATTTAACGCCAGGCTTTTTAATAAAGATGAAATTGAGAAGTTTTGTGAGCATTTTCTGAATATATTGAAAGAAGCAGCAGAGAATCAAGAAATAAAATTATGTGAAATAGCCATGCTTTCAGAGGAAGAGGGGAAGAAAATACTAATAGATTTTAATGACACAAAGGCAGAATATCCTAAGGATAAAACCATATGCGAGTTGTTTGAGAAGCAGGTTGAAAGGACACCGGACAACACAGCAGTAGTTTGTGAAGATAAGAAGTTAACCTATAGAGAGCTGAACGAGAAATCAAATAAGTTGGCAAGGGTGCTGCGGTATAAAGGCATAAGGCCGGACAGCATTGTAGGAATAATGGCAGAGCCGTCAATAGAAATGCTGATAGGGATAATGGCAATACTCAAATCGGGTGGGGCGTACCTGCCCATAGACACCAGATATCCTAAGGAAAGGATACAATATATGCTTGAAGACAGCAGGACAAATATATTACTTACACAAAATGGTTTGCTGGAAGTTGATTTTAAAGGAGAAGTAATATACCTGGAAAATGAAGAAGCATATTTAACCGAAGGAGAAAATTTAATAAGCGTAAATAGTTCAAAGGATTTGGCTTATGTTATATATACATCCGGATCCACAGGAAAGCCCAAAGGGGTAATGATAGAACATGCAAGCCTGGTTAACTTGTGCTTCTGGCATAACAGGTATTACGAAGTAAATGAATTTGATAAGGCATCAAAATATGCGGGAGTCGGGTTTGACGCCTCCGTGTGGGAGATATTCCCATACCTTATAGCCGGTGCTTCCATACATATAATCAGCGATGAAATAAAGCTTGACATAAATAAGTTAAACAAATACTTTGAAGAGAACGGAATAACTATAGGTTTTTTACCTACTCAGGTATTTGAGCAATTTATAAGGCTGGGGAATAATTCGTTGCGGAGGCTGTTAACAGGAGCTGATAAGCTCAGATATACAGAGAACAAGAACTATGATATATACAATAACTATGGCCCGACAGAGTATACTGTTGTAACAACAAGCCTTAAGATAGACAGGGGATATGGAAATATACCGATAGGAAGACCAATAAGCAACACAAAAATATATATTGTTGATAAAAGTTATAATATTCAGCCGGTAGGAGTTCCAGGGGAGCTATGTATATCGGGCAGCGGTATTTCTAGAGGGTATTTAAACAATGAGGATTTAAGCAAGGAAAAGTTTATAGAAAATCCTTATGAGCCAGGACAAAGGATGTACCGTACAGGGGATTTGGCAAGATGGCTTCCTGACGGGAATATAGAATTCCTAGGCAGAATAGATTATCAGGTAAAAATAAGGGGCTATAGGATAGAGCTTGGAGAAATCGAAAGCCAGCTGCTAAAGGCTGAAGGGATTAAAGAGGCAGTTGTACTGGATAAAGAAGATGCACAAGGTAATAAGTACTTATGTGCCTATATAGTATCCGAAAGAGAGATAGCGGTACCGGAGCTGAAAAAAAGCCTGTCTCAAAAATTACCGGACTATATGATACCGGCATATTTTATGCAAATAGAAAAAATACCATTAACACCCAATGGAAAGATAAACAGAAGGGCACTGCCGGAGCCGGACGGGGAAATAAACACAGGAGCAGAATATACTGCTCCAAGGAATGAAGTAGAAGAAAAACTGGCAAAAATATGGAGCGAAGTACTGGGAGTAGGCAGAATAGGAATAAATGATGACTTTTTTGCCCTAGGAGGTCATTCATTAAAGGCTATAAAAATAGTATCAGTTATACAAAAAGAGCTGGTAGCTGAAATATCTGTAGGCGATATATTCAGCCGTCCGACCGTAGATGAGCTGGGAGAATATATAGGGAAAACCAGAGAAGCTATATATTTACCTATAGAATCTGTAGAAGAAAGGGAACTGTATGAAGTATCTTCAGCTCAAAAAAGAATGTTTGCCGTAAATCAGTTCTCAAAGGAGGAAACAAACTATAACATACCATATATATTGATTTTCGAGGGCAAGCTGGAAAGAGACAAGCTTGAAGAAAGCTTTAAAAGGCTTGTACAGAGACATGAAGCCTTCAGGACATCCTTTGAACTGACAGACGGCAAGATAATGCAGAGAATTCATAAAGTTGCTGAGCTTAAGGTGGAATATGAAGAAACAAACACAGACTCAGAAGAAGTAATCAGGTGCGAAGTGGAGAAATTCATAAAACCCTTTGATTTATCAAAGGCTCCACTGATAAGGGTGAAGTTAATTAGACTTGCAGCAGAAAAGCATGTTTTGATGCTTGATATGCACCACATAGTAACTGATGGTACCTCTATGAGCATTATCATGGAGGAATTTGCAAAGCTGTACAAAGGTGAAAGCCTGGAAGAGCTGAGAGTGCAGTATAAGGATTATTCTGCCTGGGAAAACAGGATGCTGGCTTCCGAGACCATGAAAAAGCATGAAGAATACTGGATAAAGATGTTCAGCAATGAAATACCCGTATTAAATTTGCCGACAG
>JBLNDG010000009.1:0-38545 GCA_050261415.1 Caulobacteraceae bacterium
GTACTTCAAATAAAAATACCTCCTTTGGTTGCACCCCGCACGGGTGCATGGATTGAAATTCAGTGGATTCAAGATGCTTACCTCGGAACTGAGTTGCACCCCGCACGGGTGCATGGATTGAAATATACCCCTTTCGGATTTATTTCTTAGTCTTATTAGTTGCACCCCGCACGGGTGTATGGATTGAAATCTGTGAAGCATGAACTAGAATTTATTTGTTCAGTAACTCAATAAAGTGGACAAAAATTAAGCCATGTATTCATAAATCCCTCCAAGACTTAATATATTTATACAAAAACCATGGAGGAGAGCATATATGAACAACAATAATTTTGAAAATATTCCTAAGCCCAGGTATGTTAAGGAATATAGAAGATTCGACGATATGTTCAGAATAAGGAAGCATGGGGAGAGAAGCTATATAGACAAACTTCTTCTGCAGTCGTTAATTTCCATTGCTACAGTGGCAGTTGTACTAATTATCAGCAGTATAAATACAGGTATTACAAATACCATATCGGACAGTATAAAAAGTACGATAAACTGGAATGTGAATATCTCAAAAGCCCTGGATACCTTTTCAAACTTCAGGAGTATAATCCCTGAAACGAAAAAAAATCTCGGAGTATCTGAAGCTTTACCGGAGGAGACAAATGCGGAAGCTGCTTTCATTATGCCGATAGAAGGGGAAGTGACCTCTGAGTTCGGAGAGAGAGTACACCCGGTGTTCAAAACTGTAAAAATGCATACAGGTATAGATATTGACGGAGCTATCGGTACCCCGATAAAGTCCTCAACTCCCGGGAAAGTCAAACAGGTAGGGGAAGATGCAATTAACGGTAAATATATAAGAATTGAAAATGGCATATATGAGGTTGTGTATGCACATTGCTACAAGGTGAATGTTAAAGAGGGGCAATCTGTAAAGCAGGGAGATATAATAGGCGAAGTAGGGGATACGGGACTTGCATCCGGACCGCATCTCCATTTTGAAATCCATGAAAACGGTGGAGCCGTAAATCCGCTGGAAAAGCTGGAAAGCGTGCCATTGCAATAAGGTAGAGTAAAATATGGGGGCGTACATTGTGAGGATAAAACTTAACCCGTTTTTTATCCTTTTTTTGTTCACCAGTTTTATGGCCGGTTGGCTGGTACAGTCTTTGGCTTTATTTGCGAGTGTGCTGCTCCATGAGCTGGGACATGTATATATAGCCAGAATAATGAAAATAGAAGTTTATGAAGTTGAACTGCTGCCATATGGCGGAGTGGCCAGAATGGAAGAAATAGCGAAGTTCGGAGGCTTTGCTGAAGCCGCGGTTGCAGTTGCAGGACCGGTTACAAGCGGACTCATCGCACTTGTGTGCTATTTTTTCTCTGATATTTCCGCCCTAATAGCGTTTTGTGCCAGGTGCAACCTAATAATAGGCATATTCAACCTTGTGCCTGTGCTCCCCCTGGATGGGGGTAAAATAGCAAGAAACTTGCTGTTTTTTTTTATGGGATACAAGCAGGCAACAAGTATGCTGGTTCTTGCAGGAAGATTTGCTTCGATTGCTTTATTGGCTTATAATATTTATGCGCTGAAGTCCGGCGGCAAAAGCGCAGCGCTTATGATTACTGCGGTTTTTATATACATCGGAACCATAAAAGAAGAAAGGTTTGCTTCTTACTACTACCTTTTAATGAATAACAGCAGAAAAACCAGAATGGTGACGAGGGGAAAGATAAGGAAAAGAGTGGTTAAAGCATATGAGCATACAAAAATTAGGGAGGTAATAAATTATTTCAGCCCTGTAACCATATGTACAGTATATGTTATTGACTTAGAGGGGAATACTTTGAGAGCACTGGATGAAACAGCTGTTATAAATGGCTTTTTGGAATGCGGATATGAAGGAATAATGGGACAGGTGAAATAATATAGTGGAATTTTATGCTTTAATTATGTAATAATATATAGGATAGAGTTTTAAGCGCAGGAGGAGAAAATGAAATACGGAAGTACAAAAGAATTTATATATGAAGAGCTGCTTTCCAGGGTGGAAAAGCCGGGCAGGTACATAGGCACAGAGTGGAACAGCATACATAAGGACCCGGAAAGTGCAGGTATCAGGTTTGCTTTTTGTTTCCCTGACGTTTATGAAGTAGGTATGTCGCATTTGGGAATGAAAATATTATATCACCTGCTTAACGACCAGGAGGACATATTCTGTGAGAGGATATTTGCTCCATGGCCTGATATGGAAGAAGAAATGAGAAAAAACGGTATAAGGCTGTTTGGACTGGAAAGCAGGGATTATATAGATAAATTCGATTTTGTAGGTTTTACCTTACAGTATGAAATGAGCTATACAAATATTGTAAATATGCTGGACCTTGCAGGAATACCCATAAGATCATCAGAAAGAAATGACGGACATCCTTTTGTTGTTGCCGGCGGTCCTTGCGCTTATAATCCGGAACCCCTTCATGGGATTGTGGACTTTTTCATGCTTGGGGAAGGAGAAGAACTCCTTCCGGAGGTTATGGAGCAGTACAGGAAGTGGAAAAAGGCAAAGGGCAGCAGAGAAGAATTTCTTGAGGCAGTTTCGGGAATAAGGGGGGTTTATGTTCCCTCCTTCTATGATGTAGAATACAACGAAGATAATACATTGAAATCATTTAAGCCGAACAGGGATGGAATTCCCCAAAAGGTCAGGAAGAGAGTAATAAAAAATCTTAAGAATGCATATTTCCCGGATAAGATAATAGTACCCTTTATAGATATAGTACACGACAGGATAATGCTCGAGATTTTCAGAGGCTGCACGAGAGGCTGCCGTTTCTGCCAGGCAGGGATGATATACAGGCCCGTGAGGGAAAGAGAAGTGGATGAGCTCATTGAGATTGCAACAAGGCTTATAGAAAGCTCAGGGTATGAGGAGATATCACTGTCATCACTGTCTACGAGTGATTTTTCAAAGTTAAATGAGCTTGTAGAGAAGCTTGTATCAAAGTATGAAAGCAAAAAGATAGGACTGTCGTTTCCTTCCCTCAGGATAGATTCCTTTTCTCTGAAGATGATACAAGAGGTGCAGAAAATAAGAAAGAGCGGCCTTACATTTGCTCCTGAGGCCGGTACGCAAAGGCTGAGGGACGTCATAAACAAGGGTGTAGATGAGCAGGATCTCATGAATTCTGTCGGGGCAGCCTTTGAGACGGGCTACAGCAATCTGAAGCTGTACTTTATGATCGGGCTTCCTACAGAAACCATGGAAGATATACAGGGTATAGCGGACCTGACCTTTAAGGTTGTGAATAGATATTTTGAGGTGCCGAAGGAAAAGCGGGGCAAGGGACTGAATGTTACGGCAAGTGCTTCTTCCTTTGTACCGAAACCCTTCACTCCCTTCCAATGGGAACCCCAGGACAATATAGAAACTCTGATTGAGAAACAGAGATATCTTCAGAAGGCGATAAAGAAAAAACAGATTACCTTCAACTGGCATGAGCCTTATATAAGCTTTATGGAAGCAGTCTTTGCAAGAGGGGACAGGAGAAGCTGCGATGTTCTTATAAAAGCCTGGGAGCTTGGTTGTAAGTTTGACGGCTGGGATCAATACTTCAAGTTTGATACATGGATGAAGGCCTTTGCTGAGACCGGGATTGATCCTGAGTTCTATGCATTAAGGCGAAGGGAGCTTGATGAGCTGCTGCCGTGGGATCATATCGATGTAGGGGTAACAAAGAAGTATCTCAGGAGCGAGTACAAAAAAGCGCAAAAAGGCGAGCTGACAAGGGATTGTAGGGTTGCCTGCACCGGTTGCGGTATAAATCTTTTGGAAGAAGGCGGTGTATGCAAATGATGAATGTACGTTTGAAATTCACCAAAGGTAATGAAGTTAAATATATTTCGCATCTTGATCTGATGCGTACTTTCCAAAGGGCAATAAGGCGCACTGATATTCCTGTTGCATACAGCGCAGGATTTAATCCGCATCAGGAGATTTCCTTCGGGGCACCATTGTCTCTTGGCGTAGTCAGTAATGCAGAATATATAGATATCAAACTGGCCGAAGATATGGATATAAAAGAGCTTCAGAGGCGTTTAAACGGTTCTATGCCTGCGGGAATCAGTATTACAGGAGGAGCGGTGCTTCCTGAACATGCTAAAAGCGCAATGGCTATTGTAACTCACGCCAGGTATAATATCAGACTTATTGTGGAAGGTATTGACAAGCAGAGGTTAGATAAAGCCATAGAGGATTTTTTGAAACAAGAACAGATCAACGTAATGAAAGAACAGCCGAAAAAAGAATTTAAGCTTAAGGAAATTGATATAAAACCGATGATAATTACAATGGATAATATTGATTCAAAGGGTGATGAGTATTTTCTGGAGTGTCTGCTGCAGAGTGGAAGCAAGGCAAACCTTAAGCCCGAGCTTTTGGTAGTGGCATTTAAGGATTATACAGGTTATAATATTAAAGGGGTTAGGATTGTTAGAGAAGAATTGTATGCAGAGAAGGACGGTAAATTATTGGATTTACTGGAATATGAAAAACGTTAGTGTCCCGGATATTTTTATTTGACGAAGGGGTATTTATATGAAGGAGATAATTATAGATGTAGGTTCAAGCCAAACAAGGGTGGCCTTGCTGGAAAATAAGGAGCTTACGGAAATCTATATAGAAAGGCAAAGCAGCGAAAGGATCACAGGAAATATATATAAAGGGAAGGTGGAAAATGTACTTCCCGGAATGCAAGCTGCTTTTATTGACATTGGTTTGGACAAGAATGCCTTCCTTTATGTTAAAGATGCCCTTCCTAATACCTATTTTGACGAAGACGATGACTATACCGATTCATCACAATACAAGGATTATCAAATAGACGAACTTTTAAAAGCCGGACAGGAAATAATGGTACAGGTAATGAAAGAGCCAATCGACAGCAAGGGTGCCAGAGTAACCACGCACATTACGCTTCCCGGAAGGTTTATAGTCCTGATGCCGACAGTGGAGTATATCGGAATATCCAGGCGTATTGAGAAAGAAGAGGAAAGAGAAAGACTCAAAAAAATCGCAGAAGAATTGAAGCCGAAGGGTATGGGACTTATAATCAGGACAGCTGCAGAAGACTGCACTGCTGAGGACATGGAAAACGATATTAATTTTTTGTTAAAACTTTGGGATAATATAAAGCATAAGCAAAAGTCCGGAGTTACGCCGAGAATCGTACATAAGGACATAAATATAGTTTACAGGACTGTCAGGGACATGTTTACAAAGGATATAGACAGGCTGGCAATAAACAACAAGGAGCACTACGAAAAGATAGTGGAACTGGTCGGGCTTATATCACCTCCGATCAAAGACAGAGTTGAGTATTTTAATAAGAGCTATGATATTTTTGAGTACTACCAGGTAGAACCTCAAATGAGCAAAATTATAAACCGGAAGGTATGGCTCAAGTGCGGGGGCTATATTGTAATTGACCAGACGGAAGCTTTGACCTCTATTGATGTCAATACAGGGAAATTTGTAGGTACTGTGGACCTCAAGGACACTGTGCTTAAGACCAATATCGAGGCAGCCCGTGAAATTGCCAAGCAGCTTAGACTCAGAGACATCGGAGGCATAATAATAGTAGATTTTATTGATATGCCGGATAAAGAGCATGAAAATGTTGTGATGGAAGCGCTTAAGAATGCCCTTAAGAGGGACCGGACAAGGACAAATGTGCTTGGCATGACTCAACTCGGACTCATGGAAATGACAAGGAAAAAGGTAAGGCAGAGGATTGAAAATGTACTTTTGGCGCCTTGCCCATACTGCAAAGGAGAAGGCAGGATACTGTCCAGCGAAACGGTAATAAAAAAAATTGAAAAAGAAGTAAAGAATATATTTTTCAGTGCTCATCCGGCGGCAGTGTTTGTTGAAATCCATCCGGATGTAGAGGAACTGATAAATTATTATATCGATGAAGACCTTATAGAATTGGGAAGACAGTATAAAAAACCGATATTCATAAGGACTTCACAAGCTTTACATAGGGAAGAGTATGTCGTAAAAGCTCTGGATGCTGCTGAAACAGAAAAATTGAGGCAGCAAAGCTGCAGGGAGATTTGAATAGATTTGACAAACATAGTATGATATGATAACATATATTGACGTAGGCGTATCCGCTCGAATCGGGTTTTAAAATTTTTACCTAGACTTCGGCGAGACTTATTTATGAGGAGGTGTAGCCTAGTGTATGCAATAATAAAGACTGGCGGCAAGCAGTACATGGTTAACGAAGGAGACATGTTGACCGTTGAAAAGCTTGATGTAGAGTCAGGTGCAAAGGTTTTGTTTGAAGAAGTTCTTGCTGTAGGAAATGATGGAGACCTTCGGGTAGGAAATCCGGTAGTTGCAGGTGCCAAGGTTGAAGCTACAGCTATCGAAAACGGCAGAACAAAGAAGGTAACTGTTTTTAAGTATAAGCCTAAAAAGGATTACAGAAAGAAACAGGGCCACAGACAGCCATTTACAAAGGTTAAAATTGACAAAATCAATGCTTAAATTTAAAATGTTTGGTTTAATGCAATGATAAAAGTAGAAATCTATAAATCCCATGAAGGTAATATAACAGGTTATTTTGTGGAAGGGCATGCTAAGCATGAGGGAAAGTACTATGATGTTGTGTGCAGTGCAGTATCAGCGCTTACTCAAACTGCAGCCCTCGGGTTAAATAATGTTCTCAATATTGGAATTGAATTTGCAATGTGGGAAGGATGTCTTTTATGCAAAATTCCATGTTTATCTTCAGATATTGTAAGGGATAAGGCATCAGCAATACTTGAAACAATGCTGATCGGACTAAAAAAGATTGAAGAAGAGTATGCAGATTATATAGAGGTCATGGAAAAAGAGGAGGTGTAATTCATGGCACATAAGAAAGGTGTAGGTAGCTCAAGAAACGGCAGAGACAGCCAATCACAGAGACTCGGAACAAAAAGAGCTGACGGACAGTTGGTTCTTGCTGGAAATATACTTGTAAGACAGAGAGGAACAAAAATCCATCCTGGGAATAATGTTGGAATAGGTAAGGATGATACATTGTTCTCACTTGTTGAGGGTGTTGTAAAGTTTGAACGTAAAGGTAGAGACAAGAAACAGGTTAGCGTATATCCGGTTGCATAATAACAGATTGAAATTTTAAAGGTACGTCAAACGTACCTTTATTTTTAATCATTTTGCATCCATTATATTCATGCAGAGGAATAAATCTCCGGTTGGATGGGAGAGATTATTTATGAAAAAAGGAAAAGACAGCAGACACTGCAGTCTGGACATCAACTGTAAAAACTGCGAACTGATTGAAGCAGAGAAAGAAAATTCTATAGATGTATTAAAAGCTCATCTGAGTGAACAAAGACATGACTTTTTCAACCTGTTGCAGGTGCTTTACGGGTATACCCAGCTTAAAAAATCCGACAAGGTCCTCGAACAAATAAAGATATACTGCAAAAAAATGGAGAACATAGGAAGGGTTTATAACAGTAAATGCATAAAACTGGCTGATTTACTTTACACTAAGGAGAAGGAAGCGGCTAGTGTGGATATGAATTTTGAAGTCAATGTGGACATGAGCTTTGATCCTGTAGTCAGGATGCTTGAAAACGAAAATATCCTGCATGCAGTTGACTTGCTGACCTCAAACTTTTTTTACAACTTGTATGAAAAGGGTTATAGAAATTCTACTGTAGTATATAATTTAAAGGAAGATACCGATAGTTTCAATATGGAAATATACTGCAAAGAAATGAGGGAAGGCGGGATGGAGCCGTTTCCCTTTGAAATCGGGGATGAAGAGATATATTGGAGAAAAATATCCAGAAGTATTATAAGCCTTGGCAATATAGCAAAGTATTGCAGGAAAAGCAGACTTGAGACAAATTATACAAAGGGGGATTCTTCATTTGTGTTAAGAATTCCCAAACATACATAGAGCAAAGGTATACTTGAGGTGAAGACATGTTTGTAGATAAAGCCAAAATATTCGTCAAAGCGGGAAACGGCGGAGACGGAAAGGTATCCTTCAGAAGAGAAAAGTATGTGCCCAATGGAGGCCCGGATGGCGGGGACGGCGGAGACGGCGGGGACATAGTTTTTGAAGTTGACGAAAATATGAGAACCCTGATGGATTTCAGGTACAAGAGAAAGCATACCGCAGAGGACGGGGAACATGGCGGTGCCAATGATTCCTTTGGTAAGAGCGGGGAGGACTTGTACATAAAGATTCCTGCGGGTACAATCCTGAGAGATGCGGAAACAGGCGCCCTTTTGGGTGATTTGAAGCATACGGGGGATAAAGTCATTGTTGCTCACGGTGGTAAAGGCGGTAAAGGAAATGTGCATTTTACGACACCCACACGGCAAGCGCCCAGATTTGCGCAGCCTGGGCAAAAAGGTGAGGAAAGATGGGTCGAAATGGAGTTGAAGCTCCTGGCTGATGTAGGTCTTGTAGGTTTTCCCAATGTCGGAAAGTCAACCTTTCTTTCCATAGTGACTTCGGCCAGACCAAAAATCGCAAACTATCACTTCACTACACTTGTTCCCAATCTTGGAGTAGTTGATTTGGGCGAGGGCAGAAGTTTTGTAATTGCTGATATTCCAGGACTTATAGAAGGTGCACATACCGGAGTAGGTCTTGGGCATGATTTTTTGAGACACGTGGAGAGGACAAAAGTAATTATTCATATTCTTGATGTATCAGGCTTAGAGGGGAGAGATCCCCTGGATGACTTTGAGAAAATAAATAAAGAATTGAAGCTGTACAGTGAAAAACTCGTTAATAAGCCGCAAATAGTAGCGTGCAATAAAATAGACATACCGGAGGCTGAAAAGAATTTTCAAAAGCTCAAAGAAGAGTTGGGCGGAAGGGGTTATGGGGTGTTTGCCATTTCTGCGGCTACAAGGCAGGGTATAGACCCTCTGATGGATAGGGTATACAATTTGTTGGAATCAGTAAAAGATATAGAAGAACCAGTTGAAGAAATTCCAGAATTAGTGTATCATAAAAATACAAGTGAGAAGCCATTTACAGTCAGAAAGGAAAATGGAGCGTACATAGTAGAAGGGAGTCTTGTGGAACAGCTTCTGGCATCAGTGAATCTGGACGACAGCGACTCCATAAAGTACTTTCAAAAGGTTCTTAGAAAGAGGGGTATAGTTGATGAGTTGAGGCAGTTGGGTGTAAAAGACGGGGATACTGTAAAAATGCTGGATTTTGAATTTGAGTATTTTGAATGATGAACTGGAGGTCAATTATTTAAAATGAACTGCATGCACTGTGAAAATTGTAAACAGAACACCGCAACTTATTTCTGCTTGGCAAAGAACGAGATAATCATCAATGAAAATTATGTTCCAAATAATGAAAAGAGCAGAGGCGGTTGGAAAAAGGGTGACCCTGGATACGAGACTCATCGACGCAAGCTTAAAAAAGAAGTAGAAGTCTAATTTAAAAAGATGGCAGACGAAAGTCTGCCTTTTAAACATAATGGAGGAATATACGATGTTGACAAGCAAACAGCGGGCTTATTTGAGGGGCTTAGCCAACACCATTGAGCCGATTTTTCTCATTGGTAAAGGCGGCATAAATGACAATATGATAGGTGACATAGATGCTGCTTTGAAAGCAAGGGAGCTTATCAAGGTAAAGATATTGAACAACAGCATGGCCGACGTAAAGGAAGCCAGCAACGAAATCGCAGAAAGAACCGGAGCTGATGTTGTACAGGTTATCGGCGGCAAATTCGTATTATACAGAAAGTCAGAGGAAAATCCGGCAATTATATTGCCTTAATAGGAGGAGTGGTATTTTGAAGAGGCAAGCAGTTGCTATTATTAGCATAATTGTAGTTATTGCACTTGTTTTGTCTATTATTGCACCACTGTTTAGCTAGTGACTATGGATTATACCAGTACCTGCATAAGAAAGGTAATGGAAGCCGTTTAAGAGTGACGTATTGGACAAGGTTCTAGTCCTTTGTCCGATACGGTTTTTTCTATTATAATAAACAGATATAACAAACAGAAAGGCGGGTTTACCCATGTCAATCTATGATGAATCACTGAAATTCCATGAAAATGTGCGGGGAAAGCTTGAAGTTATTCCAAGGGTTGAAGTAAATACAGCAGAGGATATGAGCCTCGCATATACTCCAGGGGTTGCACAGCCGTGCCTCGAGATACAGAAAGACCCGGACAAGGCGTACATATATACAAGAAAATGGAATACTATCGCTATTGTTTCGGATGGGACTGCAGTTCTCGGGCTTGGAGACATCGGCGCCCTTTCCTCGCTTCCTGTAATGGAGGGAAAGGCTGTGCTGTTCAAGAGCTTCGGGGACGTAGATGCTTTTCCTATCGTAGTCAACTCGAAGGACACTGATGAGATAGTTGATACTATTGCAAGGATTTCGCCTTCCTTTGGAGGCATTAACCTTGAGGATATATCTGCACCCAGATGCTTTGAAATCGAGAGGAAACTCAAGGAACGCTGCGATATCCCCATATTCCATGACGACCAGCACGGGACAGCAGTCGTAGTGCTTGCAGGTATATTGAATGCTTTGAAGCTTGTAAATAAAAAGCTTGCCGATATCAAGGTCGTTGTGAATGGAGCCGGAGCGGCAGGTAACTCTGTAACCAGGTTGCTTTTGTCTTCAGGAGTCAAAAACATAATACTATGCGACAGAAATGGTGCCTTATACAAGGGTATGGAGCAGAAGGACCCTGCAAAGCAGGAAATTGCAGAGCTGACAAACCCTGATAAGCTTAAGGGCACTCTGGCCGATGTATTGCCGGGGGCAGATGTATTTATAGGGGTTTCGGCACCGGGAACCTTGACCGGAGACATGGTGAAAACCATGAGCAGGGATTCAATAGTATTTGCAATGGCAAATCCGACACCGGAGATTTTCCCTGATGAGGCCAAGAAAGCAGGGGTAAGAGTCATGGGAACAGGAAGATCCGATTACCCCAACCAGGTAAATAATGTGCTGGCTTTTCCGGGTATTTTCAGAGGAGCGCTGGATGCAAGAGCGAAGGATATAAATGAGGAAATGAAGGTAGCGGCAGCTTATGCCATAGCAGATTCAGTGCCTGAGAAAGAGCTGAATGAAAATAATATAATGCCAAAAGCCTTCGACAGGGAAGTACAGAAAAAAGTTGCACAGGCTGTCAGGGAAGCTGCAAAAAGAAGCGGTGTAGCGAGAGCATAGCATGTATGAGAAGCATATAGGGCTTGTAACAAATTCTGTTGCATTATAATAAAATAGTAACAAATAATCAAAATAGCAGTTGACATCTTAAGTCTATATGGTATAATCGTTAACAATACATTGAAAATGCTCATCTTGAAATTTATAGATGCGGAGATCTGTACAATGAATGATTTATTAAGAAAGGGAATAAACGGAATATATTACTTTAGTTTTAACCTGGGCTATTATTTTAGCGCCGGTTATTTTACATGCAAAAAAGAATATGTTCCTTTTCTTAATGAGTTGAAAGAATTTAAGTACATACTATATAGAAAACCTCTATATATGAAAAAGCACCGATTACAAATAAGGCTCATTAGAGCCTTATTTTTTTTATTTATTTTATCAAATTAAAGGAGGATTATTATGGTGATAGTATTAAGAGCAGACACACCAAGCAAAGAAGTTGAAAAAATCAAAGAAAGGATAGAAACAGGAGACTGCAAGGTAAATGTATCGAAGGGCAAGGAATATTACGTACTTGGCGTTATCGGAGACACTACCGGCATAGACGCAAGTGAAATTGAAGCAAATGAACATGTGGAAAAGGTAATGAAAGTCCAGCAGAGTTACAAGCTTGCAAACCGAATGTTCCATATGGATAATTCTGTGATAAAGGTAGGAGCTAAGACTATCGGAGGGCAGGAACTGGCTGTAATAGCAGGCCCCTGCTCGGTAGAAAGTGAAGCTCAGATACTGGAGCTGGCAAGAACGGTAAAAGAATGCGGAGCAGGCTTTTTAAGAGGAGGCGCATTCAAACCCAGAACATCCCCGTACAGCTTCCAGGGCATGAAGCTTGAGGGGCTTGAGCTTTTGAAGCTCGCCGGGAAGGAAACCGGTCTTCCGATTGTTACAGAGATAATGTCGGCGGACATGATAGAGAGATTCGTAGAGGATGTGGATGTAATACAGGTTGGCGCGAGGAACATGCAGAACTTTGAGCTTTTAAAAGAGCTTGGAAGGACTAAAAAGCCTATACTTTTAAAGCGTGGGCTGTCTGCAACAATAGAAGAGCTGCTTATGTCTGCAGAATATGTGATGTCTGAGGGAAACAGCAATGTAATACTTTGTGAAAGAGGTATAAGGACCTTTGAGACCTACACAAGAAATACCCTGGACCTGAGCGCGGTTCTGGCAATTAAAAAACTCAGCCACTTGCCTGTTATAGTTGACCCTAGCCATGCGGCCGGCTTGTGGTGGATGGTCGAACCTCTTGCAAAGGCAGCTGTAGCAGTTGGTGCTGATGGAATTATGATAGAAGTACACAATGATCCTGCAAATGCCAAGTGTGATGGGCAGCAATCCATTAAACCTGAGAGGTTCAGGGCATTAATGGAGGATTTGACAATCATGGCAGGCTCGCTGAGGAGAATTGTTTAGGAGGAGATTGAATTGGAAGAAGGCGACTTTAGAAGAAATATCGCAGTAGTGGGCTTGGGGTTGATAGGCGGTTCCTTTGCAATGGCATTGAGAAAGCTTAAGGCCGGAAGAATATTTGGAATAGATATAGATGAGAGTGTATTGGATAAAGCGATCAATTGCGGAGTAATAGATGAGGGCAGTATTGACGCCGGGGCAATATTGTGCAAGTCGGACCTGGTAATAATTGCCCTCTATCCCCGGGATACGATTGAATTTATTAAAAATAATGCCGGTTTTTTCAAGTCAGGAGCCATTGTTACCGATACTTGTGGTATAAAGCAACCGATAATTGATGCTGCAAAAAAGAACTTGCCGGAAAATGTGGAGTTTGTAGGCGGGCATCCGATGGCGGGCAATGAGTTCCAAGGCTTTGACGCTGCATCCGGGGAGCTTTTTATTGACACTAATTATATTATCACACCCCATGAGTGTAACAGCGAAAAGGGAATAGCGGCTATAGAAAGCCTTGCTGCAGCAATAGGCTGCAAGTGTGTGACCAGGATAGGGGCAGAAGCCCATGACCGTATGATATCCTTTACCAGTCAGCTTCCCCATATGGTGGCAATTTTATTTGCAAACCTTGTAACAGGGGAGAAGGATATGAGCGCATTTACCGGACGCAGCTTCAGGGACGCTACCAGAGTGGCGGCACTAAACAAGGAGCTTTGGACTCAAATTTTCAGGATGAATAGTACGCATATTATTGATAGAATAGAAGATATGGAGAATATGCTGCAAAAATTGAAGAATGCTGTAAATGCTCAGGATGAAAACAGCCTCCGGATATTATTCGACAATGCCATCAAAGTGAAAAGGGAGATAGGGTAGATGAAAACTCTTGAGGTTTCAATAAAAAGCAGCAATAAAAAATATGAAATAAAAATTGGAAAAAATGCTCTGAAAGGGCTTTATGAATATCTTGCAGGGAATTATAAGGATAAAAAGGCTGTAATAATTACTGATGATAATGTAAATAAGCTTTACGGGACCCTGGTATATAAGGGTATAATTGAAGCAGGGCTGAACTGCACTCTTTTATCCGTCAGCCCCGGTGAAAAGAGCAAATCACTGGAAGTTCTTGCAGGAATATATGAAGCGCTTGCAGGCTTCAATATAAACAGGGGAGACATTATAATTGCATTAGGCGGCGGTGTTGTAGGTGATTTGGCGGGGTTTGCCGCAGCCACCTATTTGAGGGGCATATCGTATATTCAAGTTCCGACAACGTTACTGGCGCAGGTAGACAGCAGCATCGGCGGTAAAACCGCAGTTGACCTGCCCTGCGGGAAAAACCTGGTGGGAAGCTTTTACCAGCCTGAAATTGTATTTATAGATACCTCATTTCTCGCTACGCTGGAAGACAGGTATTTAAAAGACGGTACGGCTGAAGTCATCAAATACGGATGTATAAAGGACAAGAGGCTCTTTGAAAGGCTTTTGAATTATGAAAAGCTGAAGCAATGCATTGAAGATATGGATGAGCTGGTATACACATGTTGCTCGATAAAAAGGGCAGTTGTGGAAGCGGATGAACTGGACAGAGGGGAAAGAATGCTCCTGAATTTCGGTCATACCATTGGCCATGCAGTAGAGCAGTATTATAACTATGAGAAGTACACCCATGGGGAGGCTGTCGCAATGGGGATGGTCCAGATTACAAAAAGGAGTGAGGAAATGGGCCTGACAGAGAAAGGTTCTGCAGCAGCAATAGAGGAGGTTCTGATAAAATATGGCCTGCCACATCAAATTCCGGTAAAAGATAGAAAGGAACTTGTCAGAGCCATGAAGCTGGATAAGAAATTCAATGGGGACAGCATCAGCATTGTTTTATTGAGTAAACTGGGGGCCGCCTTCACCAGGAAAGTAAAGATTGAAGAGCTGGAGAATTATTTATAGGGAGGTACGGTAATGAAGGATGTGACTGTATATCCGGGAAGTCTTGCCGGGGAGATTCTCATACCTCCGTCGAAAAGTATGAGCCATAGAGCGGTTATATGTGCCGGACTCTCAAATGGAATAAGTACGATAAATAATATTGGAATATCGCAGGATATTGAAGCAACCTGTGAAGCTATGAGAAGACTGGGCATAACAGTTGAAAGAGAAGCCTCCTCACTAAGGATAAAGGGGAGTGCCGCTCCTGAACTGAAAAATTCCAGAATAAACTGCCATGAGTCAGGGTCTACATTACGATTCATTATACCAATTGCGGCTCTGACGGGTAAACCTGTTACATTCTACGGGGAAGGAAGACTGGTCGAAAGGTCTTTGACGCCTTATTTCAACATTTTTGAGAAGCAAGGAATAAAATATAAGACCAACTGCGGAAAATTGCCCCTCCATATAGATGGCAGACTAGTTCCCGGGGAGTTTGAGCTTGAGGGGAATATCAGCTCCCAGTTCATCAGCGGATTAATGTTTGCACTTCCGATTTTAGATGGGGATTCACGCATAACGGTAACTACCGAGCTTGAGTCAAAGCCATACATAGATCTGACAATGAAGGTTCTGGAGGATTTTTCCGTTCATATTGAGAACTGCGATTACAGGACCTTTATTATAAAGGGGAAGCAAAAGTATATATCGACAGACTATATTGTTCCCGGTGATTTCTCACAGGCTGCCTTCTGGCTGGCGGCAGGTGCATTGGGGTCGGAACTTGTATGCAAAGGCCTTGATATGGAATCACTCCAGGGGGATAAGTCGGTGGTGGACATAATAGGTAAAATGGGAGGAAAAATAGTTGCAGAGCTCGACACTGTCAGAACATTTCCATCTGATACAAGAGGAATAACAATTGATGCCTCACAATGTCCGGATTTGGTACCGATATTGGCAGTGCTGGGAGCGTTAAGTGAGGGAAGAACAGAAATAATAAATGCCGGCCGGCTGCGCTTCAAGGAATCCGACAGGCTTAAAGCTGTAAGCAGCGAGCTTGGCAAGCTGGGGGCCTGCATTGCGGAAACCCGGGATGGTCTGGTTATTGACGGTAGGAAAACTCTCCGGGGAGGAAGGGTCGAAAGCTGGAATGACCATAGAATTGCAATGGCCCTGGCAATAGCAGCCACAAGGTGTGAAGAGCCTGTTGCAATAAGTAACGCTTCCTGCGTGAAAAAGTCCTATCCTGATTTCTGGGTACATTATAAAGCATTGGGGGGAAGAATCGATGAGCGGAACATGGGGTAACAGCATCAAAATATCAATATTCGGAGAATCCCACGGGAAAGCAATCGGAATAAATATAGACGGCTTAAAGGCCGGAATCCTACTGGATATTAACTATATAAGAAGGGAAATGCAAAGACGGGCTCCCGGTAATAGTGAGTTTTCCACACCTCGCCGGGAAGGGGACGAGTTTGAGATACTCAGCGGCTATTTTGAAGGCAGAACTACAGGCACTCCATTATGTGCAGTGATATATAACACAGATAAAAAATCCGGAGACTACTCAAAGCTTAAGAACATCATGAGGCCTTCACACGGTGATTTCACAGGGTATGTTAAATATAACGGCTTTAATGACTATAGAGGCGGAGGACATTTTTCCGGGAGGCTAACTGCTCCGCTGGTTTTTGCAGGGGCAATATGCAAGCAGCTTCTGAATAGCAGGGGGATAACCATAGCCAGTCACATAAAGAGCATAGGCGAAGAGCAGGATGAGTCTTTCGATCCTGTCGCTATTGAAGCAGGTATATCGGAGATATTGGCAAGTAAAGCTTTTCCGGTTTTGAATGCGGAAAGTGAAGTCCTTATGAAAGAGGTTGTTGCCAGGGCAAAGGTGCAAAGAGATTCGGTAGGCGGCATTGTTGAAACTGCAATACTGGGTGTAGAGCCGGGAATCGGAGAACCCTTTTTTGATTCAGTAGAAAGTACTTTAGCCCACCTTATATTTTCCATTCCGGGAGTAAAGGGGCTGGAGTTCGGAGCGGGCTTTGACATATCAAGAATGCATGGCTCCGGAGCGAAGGATGAATATTATATGGAGGACGGCAAGGTAAGGACTTACAGCAACAACAACGGGGGAATACTTGGGGGAATAACAAACGGAATGCCTTTAATATTCCGGACCGCCTTTAAACCCACAGCCTCAATCGGTATGCTTCAGAGGACAATAGATATGGAGAATAAAGTGAATACAACAATAGAGGTGCAGGGCAGGCATGACCCGTGCATTGTACCAAGAGCGGTACCTGTGGTTGAGGCAGTTGCTGCTATTGCGCTGCTTGACCTTATAATGCAGAGCCGGCAAAAAAAATTATAAGAGGATGTGTTTATATTGGACGAACTTGAAAGTCTGCGGCAGAAGATCAACGAAACGAATGAAGAGCTTGTGAGCTTGTTTATAAAGAGAATGGCGCTTGCAGCCAAAGTTGGGGAGTATAAAGCGGGAAGGAATCTGAAAATATATGATCCGGTAAGGGAAAAAGAAATTATAGAAAGGTTTGCCAACGGGGTCAAAGTTGATTTTGACATAAAGTATGTGGAGCAGTTTTTGGAAAACCTTATGTTTTTAAGCAGGAAGCTCCAAGGGGATATATTAGGCAGAAAACAGGGGCCTCTCAAGTTTGAAGGCTCCAATCAGACCATGGCAATAGGCTACCAGGGAGTACCCGGCTGCTATAGCTACCAAACGGGACTTGAATACTTTGGAGAAGGGGTAGAAACCTTAAGCTGCCATAGCTTCAGGGATGTTTTTGAAGCACTTGCTGAAGGAAAAATAAAATACGGAGTACTGCCGATTGAAAACTCTACTTCGGGGAGCATAAACGATGTATATGATTTGCTGAGGGAGTATGAATTCCATATCGTTGGTGAAAAATGCCTGAAGGTGGAGCACAGCCTATTAGCTATGAAGGGCGCAGAGCTTTCCGATATCAGAGAGGTATACAGCCACCAGCAGGGTTTGATACAGTGCAGCCGTTATCTTTCTGGGCATCCTGAATGGAAGCAGGTGCCTTATTTCGATACTGCGGGAAGTGCAGAGTACGTTGCAAAGGAAGGCCTGAAATCAAAAGCGTGTATTGCAGGCAAAATGGCGGCTTCAGTATATGACCTCAGTATAATCAGCCAGGATATTCAGGATAACAGGAACAACAGCACCAGGTTTGTAATTATAAGCAAAGAAAAGCTGGAAATTGAAGGGGCAGATAAAGTCAGCATAGTACTCAGCGTGCCGCATAAGCCCGGAACCCTTTACGGAATATTGAAACATTTTGCAGAGGGTAATTGCAATCTTATGAAGCTTGAATCCAGACCCTTGGAAGGTAAAGCGTGGGAATATTTCTTTTATATAGATTTCGGCGGAAACATTAATGAAGAAGGTACCAGAAGCATTCTGAAAGATATAGAGAAGGAAAGCTCATATTTCCGGTTGTTGGGCAATTATAAAAGTGAGGTTGGCTGCGTATGATGAAGAATGTTTATGGTTTAATAGGGGAAAAGCTTGGACACAGCTTTTCCCCGCAAATACACTCCGAGATTTTCAAAAAGCTTGGGATTGAAGGAGAATACAAGCTTTTCGAGCTGAAGGAAGATGAGCTTAAGCCTGCGGTACTAGGGTATAAGGGGCAGGGTATCAAGGGCTTGAATGTTACTGTGCCGTATAAAATAAGAATTATGGATTGTCTTGATATAATTTCGACAGAAGCTGAAAAAATCGGGGCAGTAAATACAATATCACTGGTAAATGGTGTACTCACCGGGTACAATACCGATTACAGCGGTTTCGGAATGTCTCTTGCAAGGAGCAGGGTAGAGGTAAATGGTAAAAGCGCAGTCATATTGGGCACCGGCGGAGTTTCAAAGGCAGTAGCGCAGTATCTTATGGACAATGGAGCCAAAAGTATAACATATGTGAGCAGAAACCCTGTTGGAGGAGCTAAAGGCTATGATGAGCTAGAGGGGCTAAAAGGAGATATGATTATAAACTGTACCCCCTGCGGAATGTATCCCAAGGTAGATGTGTCACCGGTTTCTTATGATATATTAGAGGGGTTCAACACTGCAATTGATATGATATATAATCCTGAGGAAACGATGTTCCTGAAGCAGGCCAGGGAGAACGGACTCAAGACGGTAAACGGGCTGTACATGCTTGTAGGCCAGGCTGTTGCAGCCCAGGAAATATGGAACGGAATCAGATTATCCGAACTTCAGTTAGATAATATATACCAAAGCATAAAGAAGTTGTTTTATAAAGAAGCTGACGGTATCAGTCCTATTACCATCCGGACCTATAACACGGAAGATGTCGGGCATATCATTAAACGGCACAGGGAACTATATGATTCTGAATATGGCTTTGGTGCAGAATTTGGGGATTATGTTGAAAAGTATATGCTTGAATTTGATAAAAGCCATGATTCCGATAAAGAAAACATATGGGTGGCGGAAGCGGATGGAAAGGTTGCAGGAGCAATAGCCATAGTCAGGGTAGACAATACAACAGCACAGCTCCGGTGGTTCCTTATTGAGCCTGATATGCGCGGAAGAGGGCTGGGCCATAAGCTGGTAAAGACAGTGATTGATTTCTGCAAAGATAAGGGTTACAAGCATGTTTTCCTGTGGACAGTAAATGTACTGGAGGCTGCCCGCCATCTTTACAAGAGCTATGGGTTCAATCTGACTGAAGTAAAGGAAAACAACACCTGGGGAGATCATTTGCAGGAGGAACGCTGGGATCTTTACCTATAGAGGCGTAAAATAAAGCAGTCTTGCTATTGCAAGGCTGCTTTCCCAATTAGTCTTCTGCTTCATTATTATTTTCGTCATCATCTTTATCGTCGCTCTTACTATCCGCTTTATGTTTTACCTTTTCGGTTGCCTTTTCAAGTTTTTTCTCATACTTCTTTTCAATCTTCTCAATTTGCTTATTTGTTTTTTCTACTGCTTTATCGAGCTTCTTTTCCGACTTTGCATTATCTTTAGAATTTGTAAGCTTTTGGCTATCCTGAGCATCCTTGTCATCATCGCTTTTAGCTGCAACTACCTGTATTGCTGCATCCGAGCCGGCCGCATTCTTAAGTGTATTTATAGCTTCAGTTTTGGCTTCTTTGAAAGCCTTGTTTATTTCCTTCAGTGCATCTTTTGGCGCAATCTTCAAATCTATTGCAGTTTTCCCGATGCCTTTTGCATCCTTAAGAAACAAGTCAACTACTTCATTCAGGGACTTTCCTGACTGCTTGGAAAGTGAAATAAGCGCAATCACCAGTCTATTGTTCAATCCTGCCTGTTGTATTTTTTCCCAAAATGCTTTATCTGTTATATTTTGTTGAAGTATAATGCTGGTAGAATTTATCCGGTCAGCATTTCCCACATTCTCCGGTTTTGCAGAATCCTTTTCAGGAAGGTTTTCCACTGCCTTCTTAAGCTCTTCCTTATACTGATCCGGTACTTTTTCTATAACCTTATCTAAAATATCTTCATCCTCAATTTTATAATTTGCAATCATATCTACTGCCTTAGTTATTGATTTTTCATCCTTGTTTGCTTTATCAATAGCACTTATGGATTTGCCCATAAGCTCTGTATATTCGCTAATAGCCTTTTTAGCAAGCTCAATATTGTTTGCTTCAAGCATAGCCTTGCTTTCTGCCAGTCTTTCCTGAGCCTGCTTTGCTAAAGCTTCGGACTCCTTTAAAGCGTCACTTATCAGAGATAACTGAATTTTTTCAAGCAACCTGTCCAAAATATAGAATGGGCTGTCAGGTGTTATACCCGGGTCTGCAGCACCAGCCTGTTCGTCGGCAAAAACCGGGATTAATACAGCGAGCATCACTGCCATGATTAGTACTATGATTTTTTTGTACATAAAATACACTCTCCTTTCCATATGCTTGATAAGTTTTTGTTTGATGCTTTTTGCCTTTGGATTACATAATACAATTCGGGGTCTGCTTTTATGTTTTAAGGGTAATAGAAGAGGAAATAATTGACTGTGGCTTGTGCAATGAAATATGAAATAGAGGTTATTGTAAAAACTTTAAACTTAATGCATAATATTGTATAATGGACATAATCAAGTATTGAAGCAGCGGGGTATTTGTATGATTGAACAGTATAAGGAAGCAAATATAAAAAAAATAGGCATCATGGGTGGTACCTTTGATCCGGTACATTATGGACATCTCGTGGCAGCTGAGGTTGTAAGAGCAGAACTTGACCTGGAGAAGGTTATTTTTATACCCACAGGTAGACCACCCCATAAGAGGGCAGAGAACGTATCCGAGTCAGAGCACCGCTACCTGATGACGGTATTGGCGACGGCTGCAAATCCGAACTTTGAAGTATCACGTTTGGAGATAGATAAGGATACTGTTACCTATACGGTTGATACGGTTAAAGACTTGATTGGCATATACGGGAAAGACACTCTGATATATTTTATTACAGGTGCAGATGCGGTTTTGGAGCTCCTGTCCTGGCACAAGGTTGAGGAACTTCTGTCGCTATGCAGTTTTGTTGCAGTAACAAGACCTGGTTTTAACAAACAAGAGCTGGAACAAAAAGTGGCAGAAATCAAGTCTAATTATAATGGGGAAATAATATGCATCGAAGTGCCGCTTCTGGCGATTTCGTCTACAGATATTAGGGATAAGGTCAAAAATGGCATGACTATCAAATACCTGCTCCCTGAAGAAGTAGAAAAATACATTGCAAAAACAGGACTTTACAAGGAGTGAGCTTTTTGATCGACCAAGCGGAAATACTGGAATTTTTAAAGAATAACCTTTCACCTAACAGATACAAGCATTCAGTAAATGTCAGTACTACTGCGGAAAATCTCGCTGAAAGGTACGGATGCGATACCTATAAGGCAAAAATTGCCGGGTTGGTGCATGATTGTGCAAAAGGACTGGAAAAGGATGCGCTCATAGATTGCATAAATAAAGAAGGCATAGCTATTGATGAAGTTACCTTAAGCGTAAAAGAGCTTATGCACGGTCCCGCTGCCGTACATATCTGCAGGAAAAACTTTGACATTCAGGATGCTGACATACTTAATGCAGTGAGATACCATACAACAGGAAAGGAAAACATGTCAATTCTTGAGAAGGTCATTTATCTGTCGGATTTTATTGAACCCACCAGAGATTTTGCAGGAGTAGGTACATTGAGGGAACTGGCAGTCCAAAACCTTGACAGAGCGTTATTAAAGGCCTTTGACCTATCTATAGAGTATGTCATTTCCAAAAACGGACTAATACATACCGATACCGTGTTATCCAGGAACTACATTCTGCAAAGCCTTTCAAAAGGTCGCAGGGATGATTCCAAATAGGAATGGAGTTGTTATAATTTGAGAAAATATTTGGTAATTTTTTTAGCATCTTTCTTAGTATTTTTTACTATACTCGGCGGGGTATACTATATATATAAATCAAATATCACAGATAAGGATTTTCAAAAGACCATAGAGGAAAATCCGGAGCTGAAGCCGGAAGATCCGAAGGGTGAAGCAGTAATTAATACTTTGTTTATGGGTATAGATGATGCAAGGTCCGATACTATGATAGTCGTCAGCTATAATAAAGAAAACAACAATATGGTAATGCTCTCGGTACCAAGGGATACCAGGGTGAATATACCGGGATACGGATATGACAAGATAAATTCGGCAGCAGCGAGAAAAGAAGGTACAGCCCTTGCAATGGAGACTGTGGGCAATCTGCTCGGAATACCCATACACCAGTATGTTAAGGTAGACTTTAAGGGTGCGGCAAAGTTAGTGGATATTTTAGGCGGCGTTAAGGTGAATGTTCCACAAGATATGGATTATGACGACCCTGCTCAGAATTTGAGCATTCATCTAAAAAAGGGTATACAGGTGCTTAATGGAGCCAATGCTGTAAAATTTGCAAGATACAGGTCGGGATATTCCGATCAGGATCTTGGCAGGATAAAAGCACAGCAGTCGCTGATTAAAGCTGTTATTGACAAGCTTACCAGTCCTGCGGTAATACCAAAGGCATTAAGCATTGCCGACGCAGCGTCGAAATGTATAAAAACAAATATGCCGAACAGCGATATCGCAAGATATGCAATGAATCTTGGCAAATTGAAGACGGATAATATCAAGTTCTATACAGTGCCGGGGGAACCCAAGATGATAGGTAAAGTTGCATACTATGTTCATGATGAGGGCAAGCTCAAAAAGCTTATGGAGCAAATAAGCGTCGAACTCGGGGTGAAGACGGCTGAACTGCAGGCGACACCGACTCAGGAAGGCGGCAGCGCACAGGAAAGCAATGCAGCTGAGAAGACATTGGATAGGAAGGATATTAAAATACAGATATTGAACAGCACAAATAAAGGCGGTTTGGCAAACCAGCTTAGAGATGAACTTGAAGCCAAAGGGTATCAGGGAATCGAAACCGGAAACATCAAAGATATGACATATAGCTACAGCCGAGTGTTAGACAGGCGCGGGGATAAGGAAAAGCTGGAGCTGGTAGTGAAGGATACAAATATTAGCACAGTAGAGAATGACATTGACAATACCAGTGATTATGATATAACAATTATTATAGGCAAAGACAGACTAAACGGAGGGATGTAATTGTTTTCGATATCAACGGAAATGGCAAACAAAGCTGTTGAATTGCTGAAGGATAAGAAAGCCAGAGACATCAAGCTGCTGGATATTCATGAAGTTTCAACAATTGCAGATTATTTTTTAATTGCTACAGGTACCTCAACAATCCAGGTTCAGGCAATGTCTGACGAACTTGAGGAGAAAATGAGCCTGGCGGGTTATGAGATGCATCATAAAGAGGGCTTCAGAAACGGAAGATGGATACTTATAGATTTTGGAAATATTGTCGTACATCTTTTTCACGATGAAGAAAGAAAATTTTATAATATTGAGAGAATTTGGGTGGATGCCAAAACAATTCTTGTTGACAATCAGTAAATATTAATTTATAATATTGAGTTAAATAACAAATAATGGATATAAGCCTTATAGAGTAGTAGACAGTGAAACCTTTCAGAGAGCCGGTGTCAGGTGCAAACCGGCGGTTATAGCTGTTGAACTTGCTATATTGATAGGTTTACGTTTGCAGCGATAAAGCTTCTTGAGCGGGCATATATGTACTATTGCATATAATGCCAACTAGGGTGGTAACGCGGGTAAAATCTCTCGTCCCTATACTTGATAAGGGACGTGGGATTTTTTTATTTAAATATGTAAAATATGTACTAATATTTGAATTAGGGGTGTTAATATGAACAATGATGTGCATCCGATACTAAAAAGCTTGATACCTTTAGTTGATGGACTTGCAGGTACCTTTGGCAAAAACTGTGAGGTTGTGCTCCACGATATCAGCAATCCGCAAAGCTCTATAATCGCAATTGCCAATGGCAATATAAGCGGGAGGACTGTAGGTAGCCCCATGAGCGAGTACGGTTTGACAGATTTGAGGAGAGGCAAGTTTGAAAAGTCAAGGGTCAACTACAGAAAGAAGACAAAAGACGGTAGGATTCTTAAATCAACTTCGCTGTATATAAAGGATGAAAAAGGCAAGCTTCTGGGTTTCCTTTGCATCAATTATGATATTTCTGAACTCATGATAATGAAAAATGTACTTAATGACCTGACAAATATAGTAGATGATGAATTCGACGGAGATAATGCAGAGAGTTACGGAAATACAGTAAATGATGTGCTTAGCAGCATAGTGGATAAAACACTGGAATCAATCGGCAAACCTGTAGCTTTCATATCAAAGGAAGAAAAGGTCAATATAGTGCAGATGCTGGACGACAAAGGTGTATTCCTTATAAAGGGCGCAATAGATTATGTGGCTAAAGTCCTGTGCGTTTCAAGGTATACGATATATAACTACCTTGATGAGATAAGGGTAAATGAATAGAAACAAAAAATCACATAGGAATATGTGATTTTTTTATGAAAAGTTTGTTAAAAAAAGTAAATAATGGTAATAATTATTTCTGATACGGCATATTGTATTAAATGGTGTGTGACCAGATGAAATTTCGTTGAATATTCATTGTAACAGCCAATTAATACGATGTAGGAGGATATTGGAAATGATTGTATTGAGGGAAAGGGGTGGCCAGGCACTCATAAGGTATGATGAATTTGACCATGAAGGAAAAAAGCATGATGCCAGATTTGAATGGTGGTACAATACCCAGAAGATGAAAGCGGGGATAAAGATGGAGGAGAACAATGGCAAAACAAATATATACTGTTATGTTTTCCGGGGTGCTTACAGGGAGCGGTGGCTTGTAGAAGAATTTGACCGGAGAGTGCCCAAATATAAAGTTGTATAGTATGGCTTTATGATGTAAAATTAACGTGTATAATGTAAAACTTACTATTTATAGGGAGGCATATCAAATGACAAAAGAGATAATAAGTACTGACAAGGCTCCTGCAGCAATCGGGCCTTATTCACAAGCTGTGAAATGCGGAAACCTAATATTTACTTCAGGTGCCATGGGGGTTGACCCGGTGACAGGACAGTTCGTAGAAGGCGGTATACAAGCGCAGACAAGAAAATGCCTTGAAAATGTGAAAGCTATACTTGAAGCTGCGGGAAGCAGTATGGATAAAGTAGTAAAAGCAACAGTATTCATCAAAGACATGAATGATTTCCCGAAAGTCAACGAGATATATAGCCAATTCTTTACAAAAGAGCAGCCCGCAAGATCATGTGTTGAGGTCGCAAGGCTGCCGAAGGATGCTCTGGTAGAGATAGAAACTGTAGCAATTGTATAAAGAAAAAAGGCTTCGTACGAAGCCTTTTTTCTTTATCTCTTTATATATGAAATGTAGCCGCCGGATCTCTTTCTTCTTCTGACTTTATATATCGTAACTATGGTGCGGTATAAAAGGAAAGCTGCAATCACAGCAATCAGCCAAAGCCACCAGTGGCTTTTCACTTTAGGGACACTTACTTCTGCGGATGAAAGCAGACTGACTTTTTTAACTTCTTTTCCATTGAGGTAGAAGTACATTGTTCCGAGCACGTCACCCACTTTAACCGGCTTTTTGATATCATCCTTCACTTTTATATCAGTGGTTACTTCTGGCTTTTCAGCTTCACTCAGGAGCATTGAAAAGTCTTCCGCAGCCACCAGGTTTATTTTTTCATTGCTATCTTTAACAGGTACAGTAGTAACTATTTGATCCTTTTTAAGGAGGCTTGCATTCTGATAATTTGCAAATCCATATTCAAACATTGATATCGTATCGGTATACATACTGGTTCCTTCATCGGCCATGACAACTGAAATCAGCTCTACGTCGCCTTTTTTTGCTCCCGCAACAAGTACGTGCTTGGATTTTGTAGTGTAGCCGGTTTTTATGCCGGTTGCATATTCATATCTATACTTGTCATAGGTTTGCCATATCAATTTATTGCCATTTGTTATGTAGCTTCTTTCTTCCTGCTTGTTGGTTTTGGGTATCGTGTATTTGACTGTCTTTACAACCTCTCTGAATTTTGGCAATGTCATGGCATACTTAGCAATAAGGGCAAGGTCTCTTGCTGTAGTGTAATGATTGTCTTTATGTAACCCATTAGGATTTACAAAATTCGTATTTGTTGCACCCAATTCTTTTGCTCTCTTATTCATAAGCTCTGCGAAGCTTTCAACTGATCCTGAAATATGTTCAGCAATAGCCACTGCTGCATCATTTGCCGATTCAAGCATCAGTGCATAGAGAAGTTGCTCCATTGAAAGCTGCTCGCCGGTTTGAAGGTATATTTGGCTGCTGCCCGGTTCAACCAATGGGGGGTTGACCCCAATCGTAACAACGTCATCCATTTTGCCGTGTTCTACAGCTAAAAGACCTGTCATGACTTTTGTCGTACTTGCCGGGTAGTGCCTGACATCAGCATTTTTTTCATACAGCACTTTACCGGACTTAGCATCTATAAGAATAGCTGACGGAGCGTCAACAGTCGGTTCTCCAAATACCGGGATAAAAGACATGAACGTACTGATAATCAGTATATATGCAATAAATTTCTTCATATATTCCTCCAAATACAGGTACCCTAAGCGATGGCTTATTCTTAATGCAGGGTCTGCTTGCTTAAATCTTTCCATGGGATTTGACTTTTATAGTATATCAAAAAACCCTTAAAATAGCAGCCCTTTATTTAAAATTTATGTCTGATTTCGGACTGGTAATATGTAAAAAATAGAAATTATTATGTAAAAGAAGGAAATAAATTACATATATAGAATTATATACATAAAAACTTCAAAGGAGGAAATTCAATGATATACATGACAAGAACACAAAAAAGCCTGGCTGCAATTACGATACTTGCAATTGTCATAATAAGCGGAACTTTTTACATAAGACAGGAAAAAGCCGTGGAGATAAACCTGGGAAAGGGGATAGAAGCAGAAGTTAAGCCTTCGCCCAGCCCCACCCCTGCTGAAGAAAAGGTCAATGAGATTTTTGTGTACATTTGTGGAGAAGTAAAAAAACCAGATGTAGTAAAGGTCAAGGAGGGAACTGTATTGGATGATGCCATGCAGCTTGTGGGAGGACCTACAGAAGCGGCCGACCTGAACAGCATTAACCTTGCATATAAGCTGTGCGACCAGGACATGATAAAGATACCCAAGAAGGGTGAAAAGCTGACGGGAAATGAAAAATATGCCCCGCAGGCCAACCCTTCTCAGGCCACTGCCCGGAAGAACGGCAAAATAAACATCAATACGGCGAGTGAAAGTGAGCTTGATACACTTTCCGGGGTAGGACCTTCCACTGCAAAGGCAATCATAAAGTATAGGGAACAAGAGGGACCTTTTAAGGCTATAGAAGAAATAAAGAATGTGACAGGCATCGGCGAAAGCAAGTTTAACCAGATGAAGGACAATATAACCGTTGATTAGAAATAAACCAAATCATAGATTTTTTCAATCATGATTTGGTTTATTCTTTAGTTGTGATATAATGGTAAACGAGTTGGGGAATAAATATATAAAAGAAAGGGGGCAGCACAATGGACGACAAGAAGATAAGGCTCACACAGATGACCAAAAGCTCCGGGTGAGCAGCCAAGATAGGTCCTGATACCCTGGCACAGGTTCTGTGTCAGCTGCCAAAGTTTCATGATGAAAACCTGATTGTAGGAATTGATACTTCCGATGATGCTGCCGTTTACAAAATAGATGAAGATAAGGCCGTAATACTAACGATGGACTTCTTTACACCTGTTGTAGACGATCCATACACCTTCGGGCAAATAGCCGCTGCGAATTCTCTAAGTGATGTATATGCTATGGGCGGAAAGCCTGTGACTTCAATGAATATAGCTTGCTTTCCGACATGCCTGCCGATGGACATATTGAGGGAGATACTAAGGGGAGGCGCAGACAAGGTCATGGAAGCCGGTGCCCTGGTTGTAGGGGGACATACTGTTGAAGACGATGAACCAAAGTTTGGCCTTTCGGTAATGGGAATGGTGCACCCACAAAAGGTTGCGGCCAATTCCGGTGCAAAGCCGGGGGATATGCTTGTACTTACAAAACCTCTGGGAGTGGGCATACTTAATACTGCCATAAAGGCTGACATGGTCAGCGGGGATATATACAAGAAAGCTGTTGAAACAATGTCTTATCTCAATAAGGATGCTTGTGAAGCAATGCTTGAGGTAGGAATCAACGGTTGTACCGATATAACCGGCTTTGGGCTTTTGGGGCATGCTTTTGAACTTGCCCAGGGAAGCGGTGTTTCATTGGAGATATGGTCCGACTGCCTTCCGATAATAAAGGAAAGCGTAGAGCTTGCACGAATGGGGATAATACCTGCAGGCACCTACAAAAATGAAGGATACCTTAGCGGGCATGTGCATTTTGCGGATAGCATCAATCAGGAAACAAGGGATATAATGTTTGACCCTCAGACCTCCGGGGGGCTTCTTATTTCGGTACCTGAAGAGAAGCTTGAAAAGCTTATGGAGAGCCTCCGGAAAAGAAATAAGACTGATTTTAACGTAATCGGACGTGTAAAGCTTAAAGGACAATACCCAATAGAAGTGTTATGATAAGGGTTTTAATGGGGAGGTAAAAATGAAGGATAAAAAGCTGATTTTAAGCAGTATACCCTCCGTTGACGAGCTTTTGAGGAATAAGGAGATAGAAAAGCTAACGTTTGTATACCCAAGGATAGTAATTGTAGAGGGTATAAGGGAATACCTGAAGGAATACAGGGCTTATATATTGTCATTGAATAAAGAAGATGACATACAGGCGATAAATGATGAATTCCTGATAAACGGAATTATCGGAAAGGTACACGAAAAGATGGAGAATAACCTGGTAAATGTTATAAATGCTACCGGGATAGTGCTCCATACAAATCTTGGACGGTCCCCTTTGAGCAAGAAGCTTAAAGACGGCTTATGGCAGATTGCTGCCGGATATTCCAATCTTGAAATGGATTTGGAAACCGGGGAGAGGGGTTCTCGGTATTCCCATGTTGAGGAACTGATATGCAAGCTCACCGGTGCGGATGCAGCCATGGTAGTGAATAATAATGCGGCAGCGGTAATGCTTGTATTGAGTACCATGGCAAAGGGTAAGGAAGTAGTAGTGTCACGGGGCCAGTTGGTTGAGATAGGCGGTTCCTTCAGGGTACCTGATGTTATGGAACAGAGCGGTGCAGCACTTGTAGAGGTAGGCACCACAAACAAGACACATCTGCAGGATTATGAAAAGGCTGTTAATGAGAACACAGCGGCGCTTATGAAGGTACACACAAGCAATTACAGGATAATGGGCTTTACCAGTGAAGTGGAATCGGTTGATATGGTGGGGCTTGGAAGGAAGCTTAGCTTGCCTGTTATTGAGGATTTGGGCAGCGGTATGCTGCTGGACCTTTCTGAGTATGGCCTGCCATATGAACCGACAGTACAGCATGCCGTAAGGTCAGGAATGGATATAGTAACCTTCAGCGGAGACAAGATGCTGGGAGGACCCCAGGCAGGCATAATTGTCGGTAAAAAGGAATATATAGACAGGATGAAGAAAAATCCGCTAACAAGGGCAATAAGGATAGACAAACTCACCCTTGCAGCATTGGAAGGGACTCTGAGGCTTTACCTGGACAGCGGGACAGCCATTAAGGAGATTCCGGTGCTCAGGATGCTTACTTACAGCAGTGAAGAACTCAATAAGAAGGCAAAAAGACTGTATGGGAAATTGAAGAAATCCATAGGCAATCTGTGCAGCATTAATATAGTGGATGAATTTTCAGAGGTTGGTGGAGGTTCCATGCCTCTCCATAAAATGCCAACAAGAGTAATTGCCATAAACCCTTATAACATATCACTTGTAGAACTTGAGAATAAACTCAGAAAATACAAGATTCCCGTGGTTGCCAGGATAAATAGGGACAGATTGATATTGGACGCAAGGACAATAATGGACGACGAGTATATAATCCTCGAAAATGCATTGGTATGGGCTTTTAGCAGCTTATCGGGCAAGAAACCCAAGGAAAGTGAGGGTCAGGCTTGAAAAACGTTATTATCGGAACAGCAGGGCATATAGATCATGGAAAAACAACGCTCATCAAGGCATTGACCGGCAGAGATACGGACAGGCTCAAGGAAGAAAAGGAAAGAGGAATATCCATTGAACTGGGTTTTACATATTTTGATCTTCCCAGCGGAAGAAGAGCAGGGATAATTGATGTTCCGGGACATGAAAAGTTCATAAAGAACATGCTTGCCGGGGCAGGCGGCATTGATGTTGTGGTACTTGTGGTTGCAGCGGACGAAGGTGTTATGCCCCAGACGAGGGAGCATCTTAACATACTGTCGCTGCTTCACGTAAAGAAAGGTATTGTTGCACTTACCAAAAAGGATATGGTGGATGGAGAATGGCTGGAGATGATTACAGAACAGGTAAGGGATGAAATCCAGGATACCTTTCTAAAGGATGCAAGTATAATACCTGTCTCCTCAGTGACAGGAGAAGGAATTAAGGGACTGGTTGAGGAAATTGACAGAGTAACGGAAGTTGTTGAGGAGAAAAAAACAAATGAAGTATTCAGGCTCCCTGTGGACAGAACTTTTATAATAACAGGCTTTGGAACGGTTGTTACAGGGACATTGATTTCAGGCAGTATCAATGAAGGTGACAGGATTGAGATATATCCAAGGAAACTCGAGACAAGAGTACGTTCCATCCAGGTACACGAAAAGAATGTAAAATCAGCATATGCCGGACAACGTGTGGCACTTAACCTGGCAGGAATAAAGCTTGAGGATGTCAGAAGGGGAGACCTGCTTGCAGCGCCAGGGAGTATGGAATCTACAATGATGGTGGATGCAAGGTTTGAATTACTGAAGGATTCGGATAAGACTATAGATAATAGGGACCGGCTCAGGTTTTATCAAGGAACATCAGAAATCATGTGCCGGGTGGTACTTCTGGATAGGGAAGAACTAAAACCCGGAGAAAGCGCATTTGTTCAACTGAGACTTGAAGAAGAGGTTGCCTGCATGAAAGGCGACAGGTTCGTAATCAGAACCTATTCTCCCATGATTACAATAGGCGGAGGCACGGTTCTGGACCCTAATCCGCCCAAGAGGAAGCGCTTCAGGGAGGATGTAATTGAAGAACTGAAGATAAAGGAACAGGGAGACCCCGTGGACATGGTGGAAAGATATCTTATTCAAGGCAGTGATAAGTTCCCTGAAAAGAAAACCATAATGAAATCCTCAGGAATAACTAACGAAGTGCAGTACGGCAGAATAATGGACGAACTCAGACATAAGAAGCTGGTACAAGAGTTCAGGCTCGGAGATGAAAGCTTTGTTTTTCACTCAAAATACCTCAAGGATGTAGGCAGCAAATTAATGGAAATACTTGAGTCATACCATAAGCGTAATCCTCTGAAGTTTGGAATTTCAAAAGAAGAACTCAAGTCAAGGCTTTTTGAAGGTATAAAACCAAGGCTTGCAGATGCGGTTTTCAACTATTATGAAGGGATTGAACTTATAAAAGTTGAAAACCAGTATGTGTCCAGAAAGGACTTTACCGTTCAGTTCAATAAGCTCCAGTCACAGATAAAGGAATATATAGAAGCCAGATATGGGGAGAATAGATTCAATCCGCCGAAGCTTGCGGATATTATTGAAGCAGGAGGCTTTGACAGGAACCAGGCCCAGATCGTTTACAATGCCTTGCTTGAAATGGGAATGCTGGTAAAGGTAGATGAGGATATTGCCTTTTCGAAAGAGGCTTATGCTGAAGCAGTGGAACTTTTAAGGAAGCATATTAAGGAGAATGGACCCATACAGCTGGGACAATTCAGGGACATGCTGGGGACCAGCAGAAAATATGCTATGGCGCTTCTTGATTATTTTGACCAGAACAAGATAACAAAAAGAGTTGGAGACAGCAGGATACTTTTTTGAGCAAAAAGCGGCGGCGATGAATATAATGATATAAATCATTTTATCGGGGGGCTTATGCATGTATCCTTTTATTTGTCCGTACTGGAGCAGGTCAAAGAATATTTATGACTATTACATTGGTCCGGAATTACTGGAAAGGGAAGAAAAGACTTTTACCAAAGAGGAAGCATTGGAAATCGGGAAAAAAATAGGGATAGATTTCAATAAAATTGATCTGGAGCAATTCAGAAGGGGGCTTGCGGTGGAGATGGAGCATGGAACCATGTTCCCGCAGGCTAATGTGACCAACGATGACCCTGTACTAACTGGTAAAATTGCATATGCACACCTTCTGGAATTCCCTGATTACTATACAAGATTGGCCAAGCTTGAGAAGGAAGCCAAAGCATATTGGGGAATTGCCGGTTAAGCCTTTTTTATAACGAGTAGGAGCATTAGTTCTACCTTAATTTGCTATGCTCCGTTAACGAGTTTCATAAAAGGCTTCCTAGGTCGTTAAGATGCTTCAATAGAAGCCTTTTTTACTTTCCTGAGTTTCACTTTTTGAAGGGATTCTTTTAGACATGTATTTATATACCTCCATTGCCATGCTGCGGTACGCGGCTTGCACGCCTGATCCGCTGCCCCTGCTCATTACTACCATGATATATGGATTATCCTTAAGATATATTATTCCCGCATCATTATAGACTCCGTCACCCGCACTTGTGCCTGTCTTATGCCCTACCGGGGACTTATGGCCGATTCCCTGGGGGAGTCTGTTGGAATATATGCTGCTCTTCAAAGCTTCAGTGAGCATTTTATCATTTTCAGCCCCAAAGGTTTTGCCATCGTATAGAAGCCAGAGAACGTATCCCAGGTCCTTCGGAGTAGTCCTTGGAGACTTTGATATTCCATACCGTTTAATATTGTTTTTTACTGAGGTATAAGGTGCAGGCATGATTTCGCTGTATACCAGACTGTTTTTGACCTCCAGCTTTTCCAGAATTTCATTTATTTTTTGAGAACCAAGATGCCGTAATGTTATATTGAAATATCCGTTTACAGAATGGGATATCATTCTTGGAATCAGACTCTTAAGATTATATTTGGCTTTGCTTACATTATCGGTGCAGGTTTTGTCAAGCTCCATTTCATTATTATTATCCAGATAATAAATCACCGCTGCGGACAGAAGCTTGCACGTGGAAGCAGTCATAAAATATCCTTCCTCCGGATTTTCAGGATTTGTTTTTTCGGCATTGAAGCCATATTCATAGTTAGTTCCAAGCTCTTTTATATACACTCCTATAGTTCCTTTTCCTCCATTTTTATAAAAGTTATTTATATGTTTTGTCACAATCGCTTCTATTTCGTTATAGAATTTCACTTTTTCCTGTTCCTTTACCTCAGCTTCCATTTGCTCTTCTCCTTCATCATCAGCACTATCCGCAGGCGGGATAAGAGAGGGTTGTGCATCCTGACCTGTAATGGCTGGTCCGGATGAAGGGATAGGGGCAGGGCTTGTGATCGGGATTGGACTCACAACCGGCTCGGGTATTGAAGTGGGCTGCGGTGTTATGAATTCTACGGTGCTGCTATTTGAACTTTCTGGTCCCTCAATGCAGTATGACAGGTTGGAACAAGAAAACAGAAAGATAAAAACAAAAACCAGTCTTTTTGAACTGCAGTGCACTTTATTACCTCCGATTGCAAAGCTTATTGTTACTACACCAGCAATTAATATATATGCAGTGGCCGGAGGGAAATAAAGTTATCCCAAAAAATAACCGGTTCATCAATAGAAAATATTTATTTACAAAAGAAAACGGAGCCCCGTTTCCGGAAGCCCGTTTTCAAGTGCTATACACAGATGATTGGAATAAAAGCCTGTTAAACTGTTTTGGCTTTAGGTAGGATTCTTTCTGCAATATGCCTGTCGGGTATTATGTGTATTGACTTTTTTATACATTCATCATGCCCGATAGCTTCAAAATCTACATAATCGACTAAGTATTTCGGTATGTTGAAAGGTAGTTGGTTTTTCAGGTATAGTTCATACCCAAGGTCCTTTTCGTTACTAACATTGTTATATATGACATATCTGTTCTTTTCAATGATATCAAGGATCTCATCAAGGTTAAGGTTGTCATAATCTGCGACTGCTTGCAGCGTATCGGGGTTTATTTGCTGTATTGTTATAAGGCTTTGATTCAGCTTGTATATATCTGTATTCCTGCTTATCTTGCATTTGAAAGGTGCCTTTATGCCAAGAATGATATATTCCTTGTCGTCATCCAATATACTTTCCATTTGGGACATCAGCAGCTTCTCCTCAACGGGGAGCTTTAACCAACATCCATAAATATTGCCTGAGTTATAAATGTTCAGATTCGCGACAAACACTTCTACTGAGGTGGATTTGCAGCTATCCATGTTCTTACCTCCAATTCAGATATCTATATAAATATTCGAGTGCCTGAACTTTTTTGTTTCACAAAAAGGTTTTGCACTTTATATGTAAAACTCTATATTTGCAGCATTTCATTTATTGCAAATATTAAGAGTTTTATCACTAGTATCTCAAATTTATTTTAGACCCATACTTTCTAATATACAAATGCCTTTTTGCCCGATACCAACAATAATGAACTGATATATACTGTGTACATAGCTCTCGTTATATTACACAACAATTTTAAGGAATTACTCTTCTTTTAGCGCAAATGGATACATATAACAATTTGTTAAAATTTAAATAATAAATGTATAAACATGTAAATTTGTCATAATACTAATAGATGTATTGCGAAGGGATGCTATATAGGTACAGATTAGCACATTTTACATATTATTACATAGAATATTGTTGACAATGCAATATTATAGTGGTATTCTTAACTCACAAATAGAGATTTAACGATACAAGACCCATATTCCTATTATTTATTAGTAAGAAATATGTCTGTAAGTTGTTAAATCCCTAGTAAATAATAGGAGGTATGAAAATGGCAGACAAGACGTTAACTTGCAAGGATTGCGGTAAATCATTCACATTTACTGAGGGTGAGCAGGCTTTTTACAAAGAAAAGGGATTCGAAAACGAACCGCAGAGATGTCCTGAATGCAGGAAAGCAAGAAAGGCTCAGAACAACAGGAACAGAGATTTCAAAAGATAACAGATGAGCATAAAGACCATTGCACAGCGATGGTCTTTTTCATTTCCCCCATACCAGGGATGAATAATAGCACAGTTATACTCAAATAATACGTATTATTCAGCTGGAAAATTCAAATATATAATGGGGAATGCCTATGCCATGGGTAATCAGCTTTATTGCAGCATGGATATTGTTCTTTGCTCTTGTTGATTTAAATAAATTAAACACTTACATATATGGCGGACTGATGTCCTTAGTCCTTGGTTCAATTGTGGATTATGGAGGTCAGAGGTTGGGATTATACAGCTTCTACCATATTATAATTCCATGGTTTACCTGTTCTTCTTTCTATAAGTTCGGACCGATATTTACAATGGGAATTGTGTTTTCACAATATGTTCCCCGGGATAAACGGCTTCAGGTACTGAATATATTCATAACTTCAATTTTGTATGCATTTATGGAAATTTCTATAATTAGTACCGGAGCAGCCGAATACAAGCACTGGAGCATTTTTGCAAGTTTTATTATAGACATTTTCGCTTTTACTTCACTTACCTGGGTTACAGTGACATTTTTACGGAATGAAAAATAAAAAGAAATAAAAATAACTATACCCAAATATGACAAAATATGATACAATTTAACAAGAAGTTACATACATGGGGGGTTATATGTGTGAAGGCTACCGGTATAGTTAGAAAGCTGGACCAATTGGGCAGAATTGTTATACCTATGGAGACAAGAAGAGAATTCGACATTGACATCGGCGATTCCTTGGAAGTATATGTAGATGAAGAAAGGATTATACTCAAGAAGTACGAACCCGGCTGCATTTTCTGCGGCAATGTTGACAATATTGAAATCTATAAGGGTAAAAAAGTATGCAGGAATTGCATCAAAGAAATGGTATAGCACGAAGCAGGCGATATTAAGTATTTAAAGAATAAGGGCACGGAATGGAATTCCGTGCCCTTATTCTTATGAGAGGGGGACGGTGGAGTCTTGGTTTCCACCAATTTTGATTTGGTTTGCAATAGCAACCAACACAAAGCCTATTACCTTGACTATACTCCCAAAAGCTGCAATTTGATCGGCTATGAGGGTTTTGTCTGCTGCGGTTTCAGTACTTGCTTTGGTAGTGGTTTGCTCTGCTAATCTTGTAGATGCTACATTAGCAAAAATAATGCTTGCAATAAGGAAAATCCAGCTTGCAATAGCAATTGTTATGGCTGAATTATTTATTGGGCTTGAAGAGCTCCGCTCTGATGATTGAGATGCTGGTTTTTGTACTATTGTATTTTCTGCCTGATCTGCTGAAATAAAGGCCAATATTGTGCCAATGAGGAATAGAGTGTCGCCCACCCTCTCTTGTTGTATTAGATTCAAATCCAAAGCTGATTTGCTGCGGCTCAAATTGTTTTGAGAGCAACTGTTTAAAAAATTTTCTGACATAAGGCTACCCCTGCTACATATTATGCTGCATAAGGGAGTGTCGTACTCATTTTTCTTTGTAAAGCAACCTGTCAATTTTCTGTTCACCAGTCGGTATTAAAATAATTTTGTTGACAACGTTTGCAAATAATGGTATACTTAAAAAACTCGAGAGATTTAATATGTTAAAAAATTACTCCCATTATTTATTAGGAAAGAGTAAGTTGGTAATGCATTAAATCCTTAGTAAATAGTAGGAGGTATAATAATGGCTGATAAGACATTGACTTGTAAAGACTGTGGAAACACTTTTGTATTTACAGAAGGCGAGCAGGCTTTTTACAAAGAAAAGGGTTTTGAAAATGAACCACAGAGATGCCCGGACTGCAGAAAAGCAAAAAAGGCGCAGAGCAACCGTAACAGAGATAATAGGTGGTAGTATCTCAAAAGACCATTGTGTACACAATGGTCTTTATTATTTTTACAAATGATTGTATAATAGTGCTGTAACGTGGGGGTGAAACGTTTGAACAAACCGAAGAAGAATACATATAATATACTGCTTATAGCAGCCGGAATAGTAATACTTGCTGTTTTTACAGTTTTCAGCGTTAGCAGGGCTATGGGTGCGGAACAACAGCAGAAGGAAGCCCAGGGAAATGCACAACAGGAGATAAAGAAACAACAGGAAGTAAAAACACAGAAGGAGGAAGCTCCTGCAGACTTGAAGGAGTATTCCGCATACATAGTAAAAAGAGAACTTGGAGATAAGAATAGCAAGTATAAGGATAGACTTAGAAATGTTGAGATAAGCAAGTCCCGAAACGAAAATAACGTTGTTATAGAGCTCAACGGTAATGATGGATTCACTAAAGAAATGACAATTAGAGGGATGCTGATGGACTGCAAAAAAATCTACAAGGGACTTGCTGAGCGTAAGGATATAAGCAAGGTTACCGTGAGTGAATATTTGGAAGTGGCGGATATGGACGGAAGCCCCATGGATGAATGGGTTTTTACCCTATCCATAGACAAAAACGAGCTGGACAAGGCAGTGTCTGAGAATACACCGGTTGATGAACTGCCTAAAGCAGCTTATGAGTACAAGCTGCATCCCAACCTGGAAAAGTAGAATAGCCGCAGAGTATCTGGGGAGAACAGGTATGTATTGTAAGAACTATTGCGAGAATAGTGGTATCAGGCTTTAAAGTAAGAGAATCCTTAAACAAAAAGGGTTCTCTTGTTTTTTGTACAAAAGATTATTTACAATAAAGGTCTGCAAAGATTTTCAGGATAACGAATGCTGAAGTCTTCACATTAATCTGCTTTATTATGTCTGTCCCATATTATGGTAGATGTGATATAACATGTGCATGTGCCAGGAAAATCGCTGCTGTTGATGGGCTTTTTTCGGAGGTTTCCCTGGCACCTATGCTTTGATAACCAGGCTTTATGACAAGTTGGGAGGCTATAAAGCTAATGCAGCATCTCCAAATCACGGGCAATGCCGAGGTTTTAAAGGCATACAACCTAGGTATTGTCAGTGGAACAGGCAAAGGAGAATTTGGCCCGGACAAGCCGCTGACCAGGGAACAGATGTCGGCAATGCTGTACAACACGCTTAAATTACTGAATCCGAATATTAAAAACATACCGGAAGAGTTGACCTTCAACTTATGGAAAGTGTGTAACCGACATATTTCATCGGAGGTATATTTTTATAGTAGGAACCTTGTTAAAGGATGGAGTAAAAGATTAAAGTCTGCTACAATCGTAATATGAACCGAGTCAATTTGTAGGTTACTATGACTTAAATAATTATCGGAGGTTAA
>JBLNDG010000010.1:0-14130 GCA_050261415.1 Caulobacteraceae bacterium
TAATGTTTTTTGTCATACATTAATTTTACCATAAATCCCTTACTTTTCGAAGTTTGGGGTTTATTTGTTTGCAGTAAAAAGGAGCTGTGCACTAATTATTTAGTGCGACAGCTCCTTTTTAATGTACTTCAAAGTATCGCTGCCATACCCCCGTACTACAAACTTATACCTCAGCTATTTCCCGTTTCAGGATTTGGAGGTAACGCCGCGCCTCAGCGCTTAAGGAAGAATCGCGACGGTGAATCGAAACCATCTGGAAAACGATACCTGGAAGTGGAATGCAAACCCAGTTATAGCGCTCACGGATACGGGGATGCAGACCGCAGCCAATGCTGAAAGCGTTTGTAGTCGCCACAATATGGCAACGTGTATCACGTTCATCAACAAGAATACGCTTGTCCGGATCGATAATTCCCATCCTTACAAGATCGGAACTGGAGGAGAGTATCTTCATTTCATAATCCACAAATGGGTAATTCCGCAGCTTTTTGATATCAAAGTCTTTATCCTTCAACAGCGGATGGTTCCTGCTGAGATTGACGTTAAAGCACAGCTCGCGGATGGCAGAGACGGTAAGATCCTTTTTATCACAAAGGGACAATAGAGTACTTGGCATATTTTGCGGTAACAGCAGGATACCAAGATCGCTCTTATTCAGGTAAACATTTTCGATAATACTGTCAGCATCCGCATTTGTAATAATAAAGTTGAGCTTTGCACTATCCTGATACTCAGAACATAGTATTGCAAAGGCTTCCTCAATTGCTGAATGATACCCTGCGGATAAGTGGAAGCGGTGGACCTTCTCTCCCGTTTTTATAGTTGTAATTTGTTCATATTCCGCAACCATCCTGCGGGCACAAGATAAAAATTGCCGACCTTCGCTCGTCAGTGTAATCCCCTTATTAGTACGGGAAAAAATAGGGAACCCTAGCTCACCTTCCAACGTTTTTAGCGCACTGCTAACATTAGGCTGGGATAAAAGAAGCTTATCAGCAGCTTTGTTGATAGAACCTGAGTCTGCAATTTCTAACACATACTGAAGATGCTGTATTTTCATGACTGGATCCCCCCCTTTTTGTAATATTGTATAACAAGGATAACAAATTTTCAATATTGCATAACTCTGTTGGTACAAAAAACAGTTATAAGGATAAAGGAAGTTGGAATTTTATTCTCAAAAAAATTTCCGTTAAAATGAAATTAAAATAACACATATAGTAAACATGCAGAGGCGGGGTGGCTCCCGGCTGTATCCAAATTGCTACAGGCAGGAACTCGTCGGCCTGTATGCTTTAGAAACGGGCACCTACCGTAATATGATTTGCAATATATGCTACGATATAAGCAGTACTAAAACAAGTAAGCCCAATTATCCGGGTTTATTGAAACAGTGGTGAAAAGGGGAGGAAGTAAATGGAGCAAAAGAAGGTCATTTTGGACGGTAAGAAGCTTACTGTTACAGAGATAATTGAAGTGGCCAAGGATAGCGCACAGGTTGAAATTTGCCCTGAAGCATTTGCCAGAGCAAAGGCATCCCGTGATGTCGTCCTGGGGCTTATGAACAGCAATAAGCAGATTTATGGGCTGAATACCGGACTCGGTGCAAATAAAGACAACAAGATACTGCCGAAAGAATACCGGGTGTTCAACGAGCGTATACTGCGTTCGCACAGCGTAGCGCTTCCACCGTTTGCAAGCAGGGCAGCAGTACGGGCAACCATGCTTTGCCGCCTTAACGGATTGCTTAGCGGCGTGACAGGCGTTCAGACTGAAATCCTAACTTTACTGAAGGATATGCTCAACTGCGGCATTCATCCGCAGATTCCGGAGCGCGGCTCAATCGGTATGGCCGATCTCGGAAATATGGCTTATGTAGGCTTGGCTATGATTGGGGAAGGGACTGTGGAGCATTGCAGTAGAAATATCCCGGCCAAGGAAGCTCTGGAAAAGAACGGCCTTACACCTATTGTGCTTGGTCCAAAGGATGCGCTCCCGATTGTGAGCAGCAACGCGTTCTCGGTCGGTAAAGCAGCGCTTTTATGTGCCGAAATAGAGGATTTGCTGGATATGGCAGATGTTGTTTATGCTATGGGCTATGAGGCACAGGGGTATAACCCTATGTTCCTTGATCCGAGAAGCGGAAGGAACCGTCCTCTGAAAGGCCAGCACGATAGTTTGAAGCATGTGCATGAATGCCTGGAAGGAAGCGAGCTGTGGAACTGCGGCAATGAAACGCTGTTTGGAGCACTTAGTTATAAGAGCAGCTGCGCTATTCATGGAGCTATCCGTGATTCCCTTTATTATATACAAAGCGAGCTCCCTCTTTACATCAATTCCTCGGATGACTGCCCTATGGTGCTAACCGAGGAAAGGGAAATGATATCAACCGATAATTTTATTGTTACAGGGCTTGCGGTTGCCTATGAGATGATGGATATAGCACTGGGGCATCTGTCAAAACTTATTTGCAACCGGATTCTGAGGCTGGACAACGATCTATTCAGTCACCTGCCGCGATTTCTGCGCCCCGATACCGGCGTAATTGCCTTTGCGACCATCCAAAAAACCATCAGTGCGCTGGATACAGAAGTCCGTCATCTGGCAAACCCAGTTTCGCTCGATTATCTCCCAACAGCAAATGAAACAGAGGACCACGGCTGCAATACACCTTATGTAATGTCGAAAACAGAAAAAATAGTTGATCTGATTTATTATCTTTTGGGAATTGAAGCGATGCATAACGCACAGGCCGCAGATCTCAGCGGAAAAGCCCCCACCGGGAAAGGGACGCGTTATGCCTATGAAGCAGTCCGTAGCGTAATCCCGTTCCTTGAGGACGATGATCGAGATCTTGGAGCGGAAATGGAAAAAGCGCACAGGCTGATTTGTGAAAAAGCAATTTTACTTCATAGGGATCGGAGGCATATGGGATGCTGAAGCAGGAGGCTCAAAGCATAGAGCAATACATTATAGCATGGCGGAGGGACTTGCACAGGATTCCGGAGATTGGACTTCATCTGCCTAAAACACGGGAATATATCTGTGGTGTTTTGGACAAGCTTGGCATAAATTACAAGATTCATAGCGGCACTTCGGGAATTGAAGTTTTGATTTGCGGCAGGACAAGTGGAAAAACAATCGCACTGCGCAGCGATATGGACGCACTGCCTATCCGTGAGCTGACCGGACTTCCCTTCGCATCAGAAAACGGTAATATGCATGCCTGCGGGCATGACGCCCATATTGCCATGCTGCTGGGTGCGGTTAAGCTGCTTGCAGCACATCCAGAGCAAATTATAGGAAATGTCAAATGCATTTTTCAGCCAGGTGAAGAAGGCTTCCAGGGTGCGCGCTATATGCTGGAGGAAGGTGCCCTCGAAAATCCATATGTTGATGCAGTGCTTGGGCTCCATGTCACCAACACTATCAGTGAGTTGAAGCCGGGAGCCATTGGGCTGAAAAAAGGAGCCCTGATGGCTGGTAGTGATGCCTTTTGCATCAAGATTATAGGAAAAGGCGGACATATTTCCGATACGAAGCATGTTGTCAATCCAATACCGGCTGCAGCAAGAATAGTGCTGGCAATTCAGGAGATTGGAGATCGCTGCGGAAAAATGGAGGACAAGGCAATAATTGCCACAGGGCAGATCTGTGGTGGGGAAAAAGGAAATGCAATTCCCGATACAGTTGAGCTGAAAGGCTCGCTTAGGACGTTAAACGAGGAAACAAGGCAACAGCTTTTGCATGAAATGAAACAAACCGTAAAGAAGACTGCCGCACAGGAACGGTGTATCTGTGAAATTTCATTCGCGGATTCGAACGGCGTTATTTACAACGATGGCACTGTAACAGAAAGCGTAATGAAAACAGCCAGTCAACTGTTTCCACAGGAAAAGTACACTGAAATTGTCTCAGATATAATGGCAAGCGAGGATATCTTTTACTTCTTCAACGCCAGAAAAGGGACCTATATCCATCTCGGATGCGGCTTTGAAGACAGCAGGGAGATATTTCCGTTGCACAGCTCCAGGTTCACTTTAAATGAGCAGATTATGTGGAGGGGTTCCGCGCTACTGGCACAAAGTGCAATCGACTGGCTGGGAAAGGAACACCTATAACATTTCTTCAATAAAAATTCAACGCAAACTAATGGAGGTGATAAGCGGTATACTACATCTACACTTTACTATATAAAATACAATAAAACAGAAATGGAGGGTATTATGAGCATTTTAGACATTATCGGCATAGTATTGGTATTTTTGGTGGTCCTTTACATTGGATGGCTAGCAACGAAAAAAACGAAAACAGCTGATGATTTTCTTATGGCCAACCACTCTTTGGGAAAAATCCAGGCAGGCTTCAGTATGGCTGCTACTGATATTGGTGGCAATGCGGTGGTAGGCGGGGTTGCTTATGCGTACGCAAGAGGTCTGGGCGGTGCATGGTATAACTGGGGAGCAGTTTTGCCTATGTTCCTGCTGGCATTTGTGCTGGCAAAGCAGCTCAGGCGAATTTCAGTATCGTCCGTTCCGGAGCTGTTGGGTAAACGCTACAGCAGCGTAACCCGTCTGATTTCAGTTATTGCCCATCTGCTGGCTATTGGCGCCACATTGGGAATCCAGTTCACAGTTGCGGCATCTGCTGTTTCCACCATTAGCGGTATAAATTATAACCTGGCATTGATTATTTCAGTAATTATAGTAGTTGCATATACAATTGGCGGCGGCCTGCTAGCAGTTGTAAATACAGACGTATTCCAATTCATCATTATTTGTATCTCGGTCCTTCTGGTCATCCCGTTCACGCTGAGCAGCATCGGCGGATTCAATATGCTGCTGCAGAAAGTTCCAGCCGGATATATGAGCATCAGGTCACAGGGATTTATTATGCCTTTATCTCTTGGCTTGCTGTATATGTTCGATTACGCAACCAACCAGCATATTTTGCAGCGAGTTTTCGCCGCAAAGGATTCAAGTACCGCAAGGTTTGCCTTCACCTTCTCCAGCATTATGTATATTGTATTTGGCCTGGTAATCGCCTTCATCGGCGTGCTGGCTTATGCTTTGTACCCTAACCTTGAAAATGCAAAAACAGCGTACCCCCTGATTATTAAGGAAATTCTCCCCAGCGGTATAGCAGGCATTGCTCTAGGTGGCCTGTTCGCAGCTGCAATGTCTACAGCTGATTCCAAAATTATGGCTGCATCACAGTTGTTTATCAATGACATCTATAAGCCATATTTTTGTAAAGACAGGGAAATGGAAGATCATCATGTGTTGAATATTTCAAGAATTATGACACTTGTAATCTGCGTTCTGGGCATTGGTGTTTCCTTAGTGTCAGACAGTATTGTGCAGATGATGTATGTTGGCGGCCTGTTCTATGGCACAGCAGTGTTCATCCCGATGGTTATGGCTATTTACTGGAAGCGTGGCACTGCACAGGCAACGTTGATCAGCATGCTGGTTACCATGGGCGTGGGCCTCTATTCTGAGTACTTCATGTCCGGTAAGCTGGGAGGCTTCCTGGGTATGCCGTCAAATTTGCTGGCAACCATTGTAGGCCTGGTTGTATTTATCATAATCAGCCTGGTCACACCGCCTCCAACGGAAAAACAGCTTGCAATTATTGAGGAAAGCAAAAATGTTACAATTTAGCTGCAGATAACAAATATTATTGCATTAATTATTCTTTGCGCTCGCAATTTGTTTGCACACATATAAAAATGACTTATACATATTGGATAAGTCATTTTTATATTTACTTCTAATAACCTTTGCACCCACACTTTCTACTTATCTGAATATATAACCCGTTCCATCAGCTATTTGAATATCTGTCCCGTAATCCTTGGAATAGACCCTTAGTTTCTCCAGTATCCGTTCCGCATCCTTACCCTTGGCCAACTCCGGCCTGCATTCCTTTATCATTACCGGAATAAGCCGCACCTCCGTCCAATCCCGGCCTTTTATGCTTACGTCCACCAGAAGGGTTTCGTCAGTTCCCGGCGGTATCTGCTTGTCAAATACAAAATTTCCAAGGCTGTAGAACACCGGCTTGTCCTCGTATATTTCAACGCCTTGAAGCACATGCGGGTGGTGCCCCAATACCATATCTGCGCCATTTTCAATGGCTGTATGCGCCAGCTGCTTCTGATCGGCGGTGGGGTAGTTGTCAAATTTGATACCCCAATGAAACTGCACAACCAGAAAATCACACCGGCTCTTCGCCGCCTCTACTTCAGCACTTAAGCTTTCTGTATCTACCCGTGCCACATCCGCCTTATTCTCGTCATATATAAAGCCTTCCGTCGGGAAAATGCTATAGCTTAAAAAGCCGATGGTTTTACCCATGGTCCTTACATATACGGGTTTGCGGGCTTTACTACGTGCTGCTCCAGCTCCAACCGGCAAGACTTCTAAATCATTCAAAATCTTTATTGTATCCAAAAGACCTTCCCGTTCATAATCCATAGTATGATTGTTTGCCAGGTTGAGCACGTCAAAACCGGCAGTCTTCAAAGCCCCGGCGTTTGCCTCATTCCCTTTGAATATCAGGTGGGAATATTTCAATACTGCCTGCCGGCTGTCTGTTATGGGACATTCCAAATTAGCAACCGCTATGTCCGAAGCTTTTATCTCTTCCTGTATCCAGCTGTAAGGATAATCATACCCATATTTCTCAAGATACTTTTTCACACCCCGGTCCAGAAGGATGTCACCAACTGCTTTTACATGTACAGCTCTTATATAATTGTTATAAATACAACCGCCACAGCCGCAAAGACTGCAGCCATAGCGACAATGTACCTTCTCTTTATGACATTCACCAACTATCTTTACATCAGCACCCTGAGCTGTATGGTTCTGCCGGTACCGGCACTTCCTCCTTGGGGAGTTCGTCCATGAAGCTCTTTATCCATTCCGGCTGCTTAGGCTCCCTGCCTTCTTTGAGCATTTTCTGTCATTCTTCATCAGTGAGCCTGTTTTCCGACATGAACTCGTAATAACTGAAAACCGCTCCTCTCGTCAGATACAGCTTCCCACCTACCGGTACAACCACATATATCTGATATGCCGGACCAACACCAACCTCAAGACAACCGCCCCCCGCAACAGTATGGACATCCGCAATAAGGGCCATATGCCGGTCGGTCTCCGATTCCAGCTGTCTCAGCCTCCCATATTCCATGAAGGAATCCGTCAGGTTCTCCAGCCATCCTCCATAGTATAAGAGCTGCAAGCCTTCGTCTTCAGTCAGCACTTCATTATTCAGCTCTTTTACCGAGCACTTGATTAGGAATTGGAGCAGTTCCTCAAACCGTACCATTTTGCTCTCCATATCCCTTTCCAGAATGCTGCGGCTTTTTAGGTTCTCTTTAGAATATGTTGTAAGCCACAGCAACCGCTCATAAGCCTCAATATTCGGTTCCACATAGCTCTTAAGCCTGGGTGGTTCCTGCTCATCGCCTCCGCATTCGGCTGCAGTTCCCTTGCCGTAAAGGATGGTATCATGCCTGAGCTCAGACCAGCTTCCCAATGCAGTATTCAGGGATTTATCCTGCCAGGCCTGGGTCTGCATAAATTCCGGGTAACCTTCTCCATACTCACGTAATAACCCCTTCAGTATCCATAGCCAGCCAAAGTACATATTTGACTGCCACCTGCTGTTTTCCGGCTTGCTGAATTTATCCTTCAATCTTTCAAAATTGGGTTTGTACCCATCCCAGGTCTTATATTCCTCATATACATTCATCAGAAGGTCTTCCGCCCTTTTGGAGCCCAGCACCCCCATGATATCCAGCCCTTTTGGCACGGGGCGCTTTATAGGTGTGACCAGGTCCTGCAATATCTCAGAATCCGCAATATACCGCTGACCCATGAAGATGTTCAAGTCATCCGTTCTTCCCACATAAAATGAGGTAGGCTCATAGATATTGCTCCATCGCGTAAGGTCGTTTCCATCTTCCAGAAGCATAGTATAAGTAATCAATAATGCTTGCAGCGTCTGCTCCTCATTCCGTACATCCCCCTTTTGATACAGCGGGAAAGGCGCCTGCCCATACCACATCATTGCCTTGAAAAACCGTTTCAATTCTTCGCTCCTGGTATAGTGGCCCCTTGGCTTATACTGGCTGTAATCCAGATCAAATGGGAATATATCCGATCTCTGATAATTACCCTGTCCCTTGACCTTCTCATATTCCTTATTCGCCAGCTTACCGGCTTCCTCCGGTATATCCAGTGGAAGATTACCGCCCAGTGCAAGCTCTGCAACACCAAAGTATGCAATGTTTTTTATCTGGAGTGCTTTCAGCCGTTCATTCTGCAATCTGTTATACAAATCAACGGACTTTCTCAACATGCTGTCGGTAAGGGCGACCAGCTCATTGGCCAGCTTATCGGCTTCAAGCTTTCTCAGTGAATAGTCATAAAACACATGATACACCTGCAGCACCGAATCCACAGTTACAAAGGAAGGTACCTTCAAATACTCATTTCTCTCATAAATATAGAAAAGCTGCTCTTCATTTGAAGGTGTCACCATAAATCCGTTTTTTGCAAGCATTTGTTTCTGGGCTTCCGTGAATGTACCGTATTGCTCCAGGTTGACAACGTTGGAAAGATCCGCATTTACCTGATATGCAGGTATGGATACCTTGTAATCAACCGGCTTGAAAGGCACCTTCACATTCTCCTTTTCTTTGTCATAAGCTAAAAACAACGGCGGTTCCCCACCTTGACCGCTGGCTGTGATACTCGGCTGTACTTCAGCCACTGGTGCAGCCGGACTTTTTGTTTCCTTAGGCTTGCAGCCTGTCATACCAAATGTGACTGACAAAAGGTACAATAATCCCAATGCGAATGTCAATATCCGAGAAAATATAGTCCTCAAAAGGTCTTGAGAGCCTTGACCCTCTCCATTTGGGCGCCAAGTCCCCCTTGTACCAGTTAAAAATGAATGGCCGCTTTGCCATGACAGGGTAAAACGGTGATTCTTTGTATACCCCGATAGAAATCTCCGTTATACCGTCACCATCGACATCTGCAGTCTGAACCTTCCAGGGGTTGAACTCCTTATAGCTTTTTTCATAAAGCTTTTTAAATCCCTTGCCGTAAGCGAGTATCACAAGCTTATTTCCATAAAAGGTGTCCCCGGTTCCCGTAACCACAAGAATCTCATCCTTTGAATCGTTGTCAATGTCACCTACGCAACAGCTGATGATATGTTCCCCATCAGACTGTGTACTGTAGGATTCTACTTGTTTTCCTGTGTACGTATAAAGGCTGATTGCATCCTCTGATGAAACCACGGCATATAGTGCAGCACCGTTCTGAAGTACATCAACCAGTTCTTGTTTGCCCCTTCGAGCATTTACCATGCGATATTTCAGAAATCCATCACTCGATTTAACGCCCAGTGAACTGTATTCTTTGAAATGATAGGTAGAAAAGGTGGTGTTCCAAAGCTTCAGTGTCTCATCTCTTTCTGTAGATACCGCAATAAATAGCAGGCTTGAGATGCTTATCAATATTAATACTGCAATTGCTCTTCTTACTGACATTGCTATTGCCTACTTTTTTTACCCATAAAAAAACACCCCCTGCTATTATAGTAGCAGACGGTGCTATTGCTGTAAATATTTACCTGATACTTATATTTGTAAATTGAAGCAATGATTCAGCGGGCCGCTGCCTTTACCAAGATCAAGCCCTGCTTTTAGCGCCCCTGTGATATAGGCCTTGGCGTTTTTTACGCTCTGCTCTATGGAGTACCCATCAGCAAGATTGCAGGCAATTGCAGAGGAGAGTGTACATCCTGTGCCGTGTGTATTGGGATTATTTACTCTTTTACCCTTGATCCATGTTGCTTTTCCCTCTGAATAGAGCAAGTCATCTGCAATATCATTCAGGTGGCCGCCTTTAATAAGTACACTGCCGGAAAGCATTTTTGAAATTTCGTGAGCTGCAGCCAGCATTTCATCGGTAGTTGCAATTTTCATCCCACAAAGTGCTTCTGCTTCCGGAATGTTAGGTGTAATAATGTCTGCTGCAGGAATTAGTTTTGTGATAACGGCATCCATTGCATTATTGTCCAGCAGTCTGCTTCCGCTTGTTGAAACCATAACAGGGTCAACTACGATATTTTTTGCATTATATTGTTTTAGTTTTTCAACAATAACCTCTATAATCCTACTGTTTGATACCATGCCGACCTTAACCGCATCGGGGAAAATATCGGTAAAAATACAGTCGAGCTGCTGCCCGACAAACTCCGGAGCAGCCTCCATAACACCATAAACACCGGTAGTATTTTGTGCAGTTAGAGCGGTAATGGCACTCATTGCATATATTTTATGCACAGTGATAGTTTTGATGTCCGCCTGAATACCTGCTCCGCCGCTGCAATCGGAGCCTGCAATAGTTAATACTTTTCTCATTTGTTTACCTCATATTCATTAAGATTTATAATATAGCAATCCGCTGTCTGTTTGATTTTTTCCTTATCCTGCTCAAAGACGGCTTCATATACGCCGACAGTATAAAAGTTTGCTGATTTTGCCGTCTCAATTGCATGAAGTGCGTCCTCAAACACCGCAACCTCGCTTAAAGGCAATCCGAGCTTTTCTGCAGCCTTAATGTAAATATCGGGGTTTTGCTTACTGCTGCCCACTTCAGTTGATGTAATTATAAATTCAAAGTATTTGTAAATATTAAGGCGCTTTAGTGCAAATTCCACCAAAGGCTTATCGGTTGCGGTAGCTATGCACATTTTGAGTTCCCTGTTCTTTTCCAAAAACTCATGCACACCGTCTTTTAATCCCACATGGTATTTATATTTATCCTCAATCAGCATATTGATTTCATCCATTATCTGATGCGGTGATAAGTTTATATGGAAACTTTCAATAAAATACTCCGCTGCCTGCAAAAGGCTCATAAGCTTCAATATTTCTTTCATGTTTTGCGGTATATTGTCAACACCCTTGAGTCTCAGGTATTCCTCGCCAATATTGTCCCAAATGCCCATTGAATCAAGCAGTGTACCATCAAGGTCGAAAATAAAGCCTTTTATGCACATGTTATCATTTCCTTCGAAAGAACAAGTAATTTTTCTGTTGCCTCAGACACATCGGGTTTTGCAAATATTGCGGAGATAACCGCAACTCCGTCAATACCGGTACCTTTAAGCAGCATAATATTTTTTTCATTTATCCCACCGATTGCCACAACAGGAATGCTTACAGCTCCGCAGATGGCTTTTAGCGTTTCAAGGGATACACTGTCTGCATCATCTTTGGTTGAGGTGGAAAAAACTGCACCAACACCGAGATAGTCGGCGCCTTGTTTTTCGGCAAGCAGAGCTTGTTCAACAGTTTGCGCTGAAACACCGAGAATTTTATCATTGCCTATAAGTGCACGTACATCGACTGCATTCATATCGCTTTGCCCTACATGCACCCCGTCGGCATTTACCGCAATTGCCACCTCAATATTGTCGTTTACAACAAAGGGAACCCTGTATTTGTCTGCAATTTCCCTTATTTTTTTGCCTTCAGCCACAAACTCGTCAAAACCAAGATTCTTTTCGCGGAGCTGGATAAAGGTTGCCCCTGATTTAATAATTTCTTCAACCTGATTTTCAAGGCGGTTTTTGCCAAGCCAGGTTCTGTCTGTAACTGCATATAAAAGCAATGAGTTTTTATCTGCTTTCAATTTTAGCACCTTCCTTTAAGGCTTGTACATTCAGCTTGCTCATGTAATCTATTAACAACATTCTGTATGTATTCGTGCCGCCATCAGGTTCACAAAGCTTCCTGTATGCAAGCTCACCGCAAAGTCCCATAGCCACAACGGCAGTAACGGTTGCATCCAGAATATCATCATAATTTGCGCCGATAAAACTTCCAATAACCGCCGTAAGCATGCAGCCTGTGCCTGTAACACGGCTCATCATTGGATGACCGTTATTTATTATATAAGCCTTTTCTCCGTCTGCTACAATGTCGGTTGCACCTGTTATGGCAATGACCGAACCTGTTGTTTTTGAAAGCGATTTTGCAAAGGCAGCAACACTATCAACATTATCGGCTGTTACCGCTTCTGCGGCAGAGGCATCAACACCCCGCGTACTGCTGCTTCCGCTTGCTAAAAACTTGATTTCAGAAATATTTCCTCTAATGACCGAGAATTTTACTTCCTCTAAAAGTGTTAAGGCAGTTTCATTGCGGAGTGCTGATGCCCCCGCACCTACGGGATCAAATACAACAGGGTGTCCAAGCTCGTTGGCCTTTTTGCCTGCCGCTATCATGGACCTTATTGTTCTTTCATTAAGCGTGCCCATGTTGATAACAAGCGAGGAACAAATTGAAGTAATATCGCAAACCTCGTTAATATCATCTGCCATGATCGGCGAACCGCCGCTTGCCAAAATAATATTGGCACAGTCATTTACTGTTACATAGTTGGTAATAGAGTGAACAAGCGGTACTTTTGCCTTTACATTTTCCAAAATTTTTTCATACATTTTTCTATTCCACCTTTTTTATTATAATATTTGCAGTGATGCAAAGCAGCATTACGATTACAACAACAGGAACGGTACTTCCTAAAATTGTGTCAATTCCTAAAAATACCCTGTAAATGACAAACCCGGCAACCCACAAAATAGAATTCGCAACATCAAACTTTTTGTCATTACACCGTTTCTTGAGGATAAAATAATCTGTAATCAGAATGGCTGCCATCGGCACAAACACCGAACCGATAAGATACAGGAAGTCTTCATATCTTTCAACCGGAGTAAATATTGCTATGAGTGTACCGACAACACTCACGACAATTCCAATTATTTTGCCGTTCCATTCCGGATAAATATTGAGCATGCTCTCTCCGGCAGAATAGACATCAAGAAATGTTGTGGTTACTGTTGCAAATACAACAATCAGCATTGCTGCAACCCCAAGTCCTGCACTCATAAGAATCTGTATAACGTCCGAACCGCCGGCAAAGAGAACGGCGCCAAGCCCGATGGCATACATAAAACAGCTGCCGGCAAAATAACAGGTTGTACTTGCCAAGGTGAATGCTACAGGCTTGTCCGTATTTTTTGTATAATCCGAAATAAGCGGCAGCCATGAAATCGGCATCGCAATCGCAAGCTCAAGCGCCATGCCAAAAGTCATAGACCCCTCTATTTTTCCGCCGCTGCCGCCTTTAAACACCATGACACCCAAAACTGCAGTAAGAACCAAAAGTGCAATTACCGCAATATTATTCAGTTTATCGATATTTTTTAATCCGGCAATGATCCAGATGATAATCAGTATGCCTATGAGCGCGCACCAGGCCACATTGCCGGAAAAACCGAATTTATCATTTATAACCGTGCCAAAGGCATCTGCACCGCTGATTATCATTACCGCCGTCCAGCCGACAAGTTGTAAGATGTTAAGTACTGAGAAAAATACCGAACCATATCTGCCGAACGAAAATCGTACACTCTCCATAGCTGAAACCTTGCTTTTTGCTCCGATAAGTCCTGCAAAATATAACAGAATGCAACCGATTAGATGGCCTGCAGCTATTGCAAGCATACCAAGCCCGAAACCGAGAGGCGCAAGCAATGCACCTGTTAAGATTTCTGCAATGGAAATTGCGGCTCCAAACCACAAAAGCGAAGCACTTAGAAATGACATCTTGTTTTTATTCATGAAAACTCCTCCGTAAAATATTAAATGGGATATGCCTCTGTAAAGCATATCCCACTAAAATTACGGTAGTATTTGTCCCTACGTTGGCATTATCCAAATCAGGTTCAAGGGTCGAAACCTATCGGTTTCCTCTCAGCCTGCGCACAAGCTCCCCCAAGTATTCAATTTACTATATTTAATCACACTTTTTAGATTTTGTCAAATAAAGAGCAGGGACGGGGGATAGCGTCAATTTACTGTAGGGAAAAGAAGAATAGACCACATCCTGGAATTGAGGAAATACTATCACCCCGGTCACGCCCTTGACAACACGCATCTCCCATATGGTTTGTCAGCCCTGCTGGCAGCTTTCTCTTGACTGAGTGCCTCTGGAGCTATTCAGGCTGCCATTTTGTCCATTATACCATATG
>JBLNDG010000011.1:0-32123 GCA_050261415.1 Caulobacteraceae bacterium
AATCAGTTGGAACAGGACGGTAGCAAAGATGATAAAGAACAATGATGTTGTTTCTCCACACCAATTGGCAATGCTCATTATTATGACAGTAATATCAGTCGGGGTATTCTCCCTGGCTGCTGAAATTACAGGGAAAGTCGGCCCGGATGGCTGGATTGTAATTGCACTGGCTGGAGTAATCAACATTATAGCGGTAGTAATAATTGTCAGATTAAATTCAAGGTTTCCCGGTAAAACCTTTGCAGAGTACAGCGGAGAAATCATAGGAGTTATACCGGGGAAAATAGTAAACACAGTTTTTGCCGTATATCTTTTGCTTATAATTGCATATGAGACAAGGGCGTTTACCGAGGTAGTAAAAATGTTCCTGCTTTTTAGGACGCCTGCAGAAGTGATAATACTGAGCCTTATATTGGTATGCACATATATTGTGAGGGGCGGCGCCGAGTGTGTGGCGAGGATGAATGAGCTTATATTCCCAATTTTATTCATTCCATTTTTCATTATTCTTTTATTCGGACTGCCTTTGATGGAATTCAGCAATTTGCTCCCTGTATTACAGACAACCCCTGCAAAATTGCTGACGGCAGTGCCGTTTACGGCATTCAGCTTTGGAGGTATTGAACTGGCCCTCTTTTATATCGGTTTTATGAAAGAGCCGAAAAAGGCATATAAACCTGCCATAATTGCCGTAGCATTCATTACCTTTTTCTTTATTATGACAACAGTATTCTGCCTGGCCACTTTCGGGGTAAAAACAACACCTCAGATCATATGGCCTTTGGTGAACCTGATAAGAGCCATAAACCTGCCCGGAGTATTTATAGAGCGGCTTGACGGCATTATACTGCCACTGTGGATGACGACGGTTTTCACTACAATGGTTTCGGCATACTTCATTATCTCATACTCGATATCAAGGATTGTAGGTACAAAGGAACAAAAACAATATGTGCTGCCTTTGACAGCGCTGATATACTATTTGGCACTGCAGCCTGACAGTCTCGCTCAGCTTTACGAATGGGGCGGCAGGATTTTCGCAGTGGCTGTTCCCCTGCACTTATACATATTGCCGGTTTTAATGCTTATTATTGCTGCAATAAGGAAATTGGGGGTTTATAAAAATGAAAGCAAATAACCGGTTAAAGCTGCTGGTAATATTGCTATGCATACTCCTTACTGCCGGTTGCTGGGATAAAATTGAAATTGAAGACAGGTTATTTGTGCTTGCAATCGGGGTCGACAAGACCCAGGAGTCGGAGAAAAAAACCCCGGAGGACAGGTATATGCTTTCTTTTGTATCTCCTGTGGTAAGCCAGGTTAATGAAGGAAGCGGTCCTGCCTTCAAAACATATAAGACGGTTAACAATACACTGATCACGTCTTTGTCCCAGCTCCTTGAGAGATTTGCCAAGCAGCAGTTCTTCGGACATGCAAGAGTTATGATATTCGGTGAGGAACTTCTAAAGGACGATGTGCTTTTTAGGAGCATAGTGGATGGAATAACCAGATACCATGAAATGCATGGAAGCATGTATACTTATGTTGTACCGGGAGGAGCCGAGGAAGTCTTTAAGGTGGAACCCTATTTTGATAAGCTTCTGGCATCATATATAACAGGAATAACAGATAACAGCCAATATGATTCAAAAATCCCCAAGCTTACCTTGATGGAAATGGAGGTTAAGCTCAATGAGCAGGATGGAAGCCTGATAATTCCAAGACTGGTGCCGGATGAAAAAGAGGTAAAGATTTCCGGAGCCGGTATAATGAAGGATTACAAGTTGATAGGGTATCTTAAGGATGAGGAAACTGCCGTCTATAACTGGCTTACAGGCAACGCAAGGGGGGGCAACATTGCCGTGGAATTTGAAAATGCCCCGTTATCCTTCAGACACTTTACCTTTAAAAGAAATATCAGGCTTGACAAGGTTGAAGGGGATAAGATTTATCTCAGCTACAACATGGAGACGGAAGGAAGTATTGAAGAATATATATTAGGCAAAAGAATCCTTGATGATACAAAGCTAAGGCAGATAGAGAAAGCAATCAACAAAAGGATTAAGAGCGAGAGTGAGAAATTAATCAAGAAGTTCAAGGAAGAATATAAAATAGATATGATAGGAGCGAAGGATTATCTCAGCAAATATCATCCCGGAATTTACAAGTCAATAGAAAAAGATTATGAAAAAAACTTTGCTGAAAACATAATCATTACAGTTAAAGCTGATGCCCGTATAAGAAGGGTGGGACTAATTAAATAAATCGGATGTATAAATCCTTCAAAGCATGTCAATAAATAAGATAAGACAACATTAGATACGAGACTCGGGAAAGCTAGGGTATTCCTTAAAGGTTAAGGAACGAAAACCACGGAACACACGGATTTTTCACGGATTCCTGCGGAATTACACAGTAACTCATATTATTTTCCCGCCTTGTCTTCAGTGGGCTTCCGTGTATTCAGTGTTACCTGTTCCTTATATAGTATCTAGTGTCTAGCGTCTCGTATCTATTACCGGAGGATGAATATATGAGAAATGATAAAAATAAATATCTGAAATTCAAAATAGGTTTATTTGTGCTTATAACACTTTTCATTTTCGGATTGGTTACAGCTGTTTACATAAGCACAGACAGGGAATTGGCGGATGTTCCGGACAAAATCATCAGGCTTCATGTGGTAGCCAACAGCGATTCACCGGAAGACCAGCAGCTCAAGCTTTATGTACGGGATGAAGTAATAGGCAGAATGACAAAAAAGTTTGAGGGTTTAAAGGATATCAATGAGGTAAGAAGGACAATCCAGGAAAGTATTGGCGAAATAGAGGCCATTGCACAGGACGCTATCAGGAAGAGCGGTAAACAGTATGACGTGAGTGCGGCACTGGTAAAGACCGATTTTCCGACCAAGGTTTATGGGAATCTTACACTTCCTGCAGGATACTATCAAGCGTTAAATATTGTAATCGGAAATGGCCAGGGAAAGAATTGGTGGTGTGTGATGTTTCCCCCTCTGTGCTTTATAGATGTTGCTCATGGCGTTGTTGCCGAAGAAACCATGGGAGAACTCAAAAAAGTATTAACCGATGAAGAATATGAATTGCTTCTTTCTTCAAAAACTGAAGGGGATATACCTGTCAAGCTGAGGTTCAAGCTTGTTGAACTAGCGAAAGATATGAACCTCAGAATTGCAAGAATAGGAAAAACAAAATAAAATGAATAATCCACCTCCTGCTACAAAAAATAAAGCAGGAGGTGTTTTTATTGTCCAGAGAAAAACTAAAAAGGTTGATCCCATTTATCGTAATAATGATAATCTATGCAGGTTTTGGCGGGTATGTATATAAGAACAATTTGGATGTAAAAAGCTATAGTGAAGCCAGCTCGGCAATTTTGAAGTATGGCTCCCGGGGCGCAAAGGTCAAAGAGGTGCAGACAAGGCTGAAAAACTGGGGCTATTACAAAGGCAAGGTTGACGGCGTTTATGGCTGGCGTACGGCATTGGCAGTCAAGGCATTCCAGCGCAAGACCGGGATAAGGGCTGACGGTGTAGTAGGCAGCAAGACGGCTCATGCCCTTGGAATCAATATTGGAACCACTACTACCGCAACTAGAAGCAGTTCGTCCAGAAGCAATGAAGTATATACCCTTGCCCAGGTCATACACGGCGAAGCCCGGGGAGAACCGTATGTAGGTCAGGTGGCGGTCGGGGCAGTCATACTGAATAGAGTTGATAACCCTAAGTTTCCAAATACTATTGCGGGAGTTATATTCCAGCCTGGTGCCTTTACTGCAGTATCAGACGGGCAGATGTTTCAGCCGCCTGGGGACAGTGCTATGAGGGCAGCCAGGGATGCAATGAACGGATGGGATCCCTCGGGAGGTGCAATTTACTATTATAATCCTGCAAAGACCACCAGCAAATGGATATGGTCGAGGCCAATAATCAAAGTTATTGGGAAGCATTATTTCGCAAAATAAGGAGGATAAGCCATGAAGCTTTTTAATATGCAGCTTTCAAGGAAGCAGTATCAAAGGGTTATGATTGTACTGGCTGCGGCGTTGATATTGACCGGCTTCTTTGCCTATAATACATACACGGAAAAGAAGCAGTACCAGACATTTTTGCAGAATACCTACCAGCGGTCCTTCCGGGATCTTGTATCAGATGTGGAGAACATAAAGGTGCTTCTCGACAAGGCTGAAGTATCTGCATCACCTTTGCAAAGCAATGCGTTGATGTCACAGACCTGGATGAAATCATTCTCTGCAGCAGAGAACCTGGGACAGCTTCCCATAACCCATACGGCATTGAGCAAGACCCAAAAATTCCTTTCACAAGTGGGAGATTACAGTTACACGCTATCGAGACTTAATGCACAGAATAAAGTCATAGATAACAAACAAATGGATCAGCTTAGCAAACTTAACAGCTATGCGGGTTACTTGCTGGAACAGCTCCATGGGATGGAAGAAGATGTAGCTCAAGGCAAAATAAAATTTGGCGAAATGCGGAAAGAAGGCAGGATATTTTTTAGAAAGGCATCCCAGAATGCTGCTGAAGCCAGCTTTGGAAAGCTCGAAGACAAGTTCAGCGATTATCCTACCATGATATATGACGGGCCTTTTTCCGACAATGTTGTAGAAGGTAAACCGAAGGGAGAACTCGGCGCTGCAGTAAATCTGCGGAAGGCGGAGGAGGCTGCGAGGAGATTTGTCGGAGATGCTAAGGTTGGAAAGATAATAGAAACCAGTTCGGGGAAAGGAAAAATAAATACTTTCGGGCTTGAGATTATTCCAAAGGATAACGACAGGAGTAAGTCCATCAACATAGATATTACAAAAAACGGAGGACATGTATTGTGGATGCTGAATCCGAGAGAGGTTCCCGAAAAGAAGCTTACCAATCAGCAGGCCAGTGATATTGCCAAGAAATTTTTAAAGCAGCAGGGCTTTGGAAACTTGACGGAGACATATTATCTTAATAATGACAATACAACAGTTATCACTTACGTCGGAGTAACGGACAACGGCATACTCATATATCCCGATCTTTTAAAAGTGAAGGTTGCACTTGATAATGGGGAGGTTGTAGGGTTTGATGCAAATCAATACCTTTCAGCTCATAGGAAAAGGAATTTGCCGAAGCCCAAGCTGACTTCCGCAGAAGCGCAGAAGAAAATAAGTCAAAAGCTGACAATTGAAAGGGTGAAACTGGCAGTAATTCCGATACCCGGGGATAATGAGCAGCTCTGCTATGAATTTAAAGGAAAATATAAGAACAATGATTACTTTGTGTATATAAATGCAGAAAACGGCAACGAAGAGAATATACTAAGGATAATCAAGGATGAAAATGGGATACTAACTCAGTAATAGACCGGTGACCACATATTTCTTCACATAATTGCTTTGAGAAAACAAAAAATATAAATGTACAGCGTTAAAGTGCCGGCCCGGTAACTGCAGAAAAAACAAAAACGCTGTGCAGGGAGGTATAGCTATGAGTAGGAACAGAGGGTTGATGTCAGACACACTCAAATACGAAATAGCTAGAGAACTCGGTGTAGACAATATAGTGCAGACAGAGGGTTGGGGCGGAGTATCTTCAAGAGATTGCGGAAATATAGTAAAAAAGGCCATCGAAATAGCTGAACGAAGCTTAAGTGGCGGCAGATAGCAAGTAAAGCCGGGACCAGACCAGTATATGGTTTGGCCCCGGTTTTTATTGATTAATAATATGCATGGGAGTAGAATATTAATATAATAAGTAAGACGCCGATCATAATCTAGTTTAGCTTGGAGGGTAATCAATGAATAAGAAATTGAATGTAGCGGTAATTTTTGGCGGAAAGTCGGGAGAACATGAAGTGTCCCTTATGTCTGTAACAAATGTAATAAACGCAATGGATAAAGAAAAGTATAATATATACATGATCGGAATAACAAAACAAGGCAGATGGATGACATACAAAGGTGATGTGGAAAAAATTGTTGACGGCAGCTGGGAAAAGGAAGCTGAGGGGTTGAGCAGAGATGAAACGATTGATCTTCTGTTTTCCGGTTTATTTTCCGGAGCCGGCAATACCAAGATTGATGTTGCATTTCCCGTATTGCACGGCCCTAACGGAGAAGACGGCACCATACAAGGACTTTTTGAAATGCTGGACATACCCTATGTAAGCTGCGGCGTTCTGTCCTCAGCTCTGGGAATGGATAAGGCTTTTTCGAAACAGCTCTTCAGGAATGCGGGACTTCCTGTAGGAGAATATGATGTGCTGCTGAAGGATGACATGAAGAAGGATATGGATTCTGCTGTGAGCAGAGTTGAGCTGAAATTCACCTATCCGGTTTTCATAAAGCCTGTTAACATGGGATCCAGCGTCGGAATAACCAAAGCTCATAACAGGGAGGAGCTTATTAGAGGGCTTAACGAAGCATGCAAGTATGACAGAAAAGTCCTAATTGAAGAAAATATAAACTGCAGGGAATATGAATGTGCCGTGCTTGGCAACAATGACCCGGTAGCATCCGGAGTGGGAGAAATAGTTCCAAGTCGCGAATTCTATGACTATGAAGCAAAGTATTTTGATGACGGTAAATCAATAATAATAATTCCTGCAGAACTTGATGAAAATAAGGTCAAAGAGATCAGGAGCATTGCTGTAAAAGCATACAAAGCCCTTGACTGCTGCGGTATGTCCAGGGTGGACTTTTTCATGGATAAGAATACCGGAAAAATATATATAAATGAGTTAAATACAATTCCGGGCTTTACAAAGATAAGCATGTACCCCAAGCTGTGGGATGCTGCCGGAATCAGCTACAGCAAGCTGATTGACAGGCTTATCGAGCTTGCCCTGGAAAGATATAAAGAAAGAAACTAGAGCAGCTTCTGCGTAGATAGAGCATTCAAAGGAGGAAGGACTGATGGGTTACAAGCTTGTGCCTGTAAAAGGAAGCACTTACTACCTGGATGGGGCAGTTAAGATAGGGATTATAAAAAATGAAAAGAAGCCCACAGCCAGCATAATCATAGACACAGGTATCGATGACGATTCGGGAAGGCGAATAATAAAAATAATGCAGGAGAACGGCATGGGGCCCGGTGTAATTATAAATACCCACTCCCATGCCGATCACTGCGGCGGAAACAGCATCATAAAAAGCAGGACAGGTGCAAAAGTATATGCCCCTCATTTCGACAGAGCGATTATTGAGTATCCTGAGCTTGAAGCCTTCTATTTGTATTCTGCCAACCCTCTTTCGGAGATGGATACAAAGTTTTTGAAGGCTAAAGCGAGCAAGGTTGATTATATCTTGGAGGAGGGAGAACTGGAGGTTGAGGGAATAAAACTTGGCATACTGCCCCTGCATGGGCATACCCCTGCAATGATAGGTGTTGTCACACCGGATAATGTGCTTTTTGCAGGAGATGCTTTTTTTTCGCAGGATATTTTAGGGAAGCACGGTCTGCCGTATTTCACTGATATTGGCAAGACCTTGGAAACCCTTGAATACATAAAAGGCTTGGATTACGATTATTTCATACCCTGCCACGGTGACGCACTTCAGGACCCGTCCGACGTAATAGCTTCCAATATTCAAATCCTAAGGGATATAACCGGTTTCATAGCTGATTGGTGCGTAGAAGCTCTGGACAGGGAGCAAATTGCCTCCAGGCTTATAGAAAGGTTTGATATCAAACTCAGCATTCCGCAGTATTATCTGACCGTTTCAACGGTTTCTGCGTTTTTATCATATATGACGGATGAAAAAATTCTTGGTACACTATTTGAGGATAATAGGCTGAAATTTGTAAGGCTATAGGCACGAGGCACGGGGAAGCTAGGGTATTCCCTGCGGGTTAAGAAACGAAAACCACGGAACACACGGATTTTTCACGGAATTCCTGCGGAATTACACAGTAACTCATATTATTTCCTCACCGTGTCTTCAGTGGGCTTGCGTGTATTCAGTGTTACCCGTTCTTATATTAGGAGGAAAGTTTGATGGGTTACAAGCTTGTGCACGTAAATGGAAACACTTACTTGTACCCATAGCCCATTACTAGCCCAATATGCTGACAGAAGAATATTTTGAGAGGATTTGATAAACGGATGACTAGAGCACTTTCGTTGATTTCCGGAGGCCTTGACAGTATACTTGCCTCCAGGCTGATACAGGAGCAAGGAATTGAGGTAATCGGACTTTGCTTTGTATCCGCGTTTTTCGGTTCAAGAAACGCCGAAAAAATGGCAGCGCAAATAGGCATGCCTTTGAAGGTCATAGATTTTACGGAAGACCATTTGGCCATGACCAAAAACCCCAAAAACGGATATGGTAAGAATATGAATCCGTGCATAGACTGTCATGCCATGATGCTCAGATATGCAGGCAATATTATGGAGGAAATGGATGCTGATTTTCTGATAACGGGTGAGGTAATTGACCAAAGGCCCATGTCTCAGAACAGAAAATCCCTGGATATAGTTTTAAAGGAATCCGGGTTCAGGGACAAAATACTCCGGCCATTGTGTGCTTTGAACCTGCCGCCTACGCAAATGGAACTGGATGGGCTGGTAGATAGAAACAAGCTTCTCGGTATAAGCGGCAAGTCAAGAAAACCTCAAATGGAATTGGCTGAAAAATGGGGTATAAAGGATTATCCCTCCCCTGCCGGAGGCTGTATGCTCACAGAACCGCAGTTCGCAAACCGCCTGAGGGATTTGTACATGAATGACAAGGCAGGTGCAACAACTCACGATGTGGAGCTCTTAAAAGTGGGACGGCATTTGCGGGTTTCCCCCGATGCCAAGCTTGTGTGCACCAGGAATGGAGATGAGTATAAGCTCTTAAAAGAGCTGATAAATGACGAATATATGGTTTTTGACACTGCTGAATACTCCGGTTCCACTGCCATTCTGGTGCCATTCAGGGGAATGGACTTTTCGCAGGCTGATATTGAGTTTGCAGCCGGAGTCACTGCAAGATACAGCAAGGGAAGGGAAATGGACAGTGTAAAGGTAAAATATAAAAGAAAACGTGATAACGACTTCATGTACATAGATGTACAGCCAAAGAGCGATGAAGAAATAAAGAAGCACTTACTATAGGAATATCGGAGAGAACACTATGGAAAACGGAAGGAATATAAAGGTTCATATACAATCCTCCCAGTCAGACAGTCAAGGGACGATAGACAGTATGGAATTTTACACCGAAGGCAAATACTATGAAAAGGAAGGCAACAGATATATAACCTACAAGGAGTCAGAAATATCAGGCATGGAAGGGACTACCTCCACTTTGAGAATAAGTGGAGCAACAGTTACATTAATCAGGCTTGGAAATGTAAATTCAAAATTAGTGTTTGAAAAAGGTCGGGAGACAAGAACAAGCTACCAGACAGGGTATGGAAATATCGATTTAACAATAGCCAGCGAGAAAGTTGATATAGAAATTTGTAATAATGAGCTAAGTAGTATATACTTGAAATATATACTGAAATTAAATTCCCAGGATAGCTTCATAAACGAGATGACTATCAGGGTTGTTAAGCACTGGTAATCAGCAGGCGCAAGGGCAGAGCCCGTTTCAAAATAAACCGCCTGCTTTATAAATGTACCGTATGCCGAATAGTTGGCAGCAAGTCGGATGAAGGGAGATATGCATGTGTTAAATTCTATATTCAAGGAAAATATCGAAGATATACTCGACAATATAGAAGAAGGCATACATATAGTAGACAGCTACGGAAAAATCATATACTACAACAGATTTGCAGCTGAGTTGGACAATATAAACCCCGAAGATGCTTTAGGGAGACATATCCTGGAAATTTACCCTTCCCTTACAGAGGAGACAAGTACTATACTCAAGGTAATCAAGAGTGGAAAGCCGATACTCAATTACCAACAATCCTTCAAGAACTATAAAGGATTGCTGATAACAACAATTAATTCAACCATACCTGTAATTTCAGGGAAGAAAGTTATTGGTGCCCTTGAAGTATCAAAAGACATAACAGAAGTAAAAAAGCTGACTGAAAGAGTGGTTGATTTGCAGGCTGAACTTCTCAAAGACAGCAAGAGCGAAAAGGGTTTTGACGGAAACAGCGCAATATTTAATTTTGCCGACATTATCGGCACCTCTGATATAATGCTCAAGCTCAAGAAGGATGCGCTTACTGTTTCTACATCACCCTCTCCCGTAATGGTGTATGGGGAAACGGGTACCGGAAAGGAATTGCTGGTTCATGCCATACACAATGCCAGCCCGCGCAGAGGTAAACCTTTTATTGCCCAAAATTGTGCAGCTCTTCCGGAAACTCTTCTGGAAAGCATACTATTTGGGACTATCAGAGGAAGCTTCACAGGAGCAGAAACCAGGCCGGGACTTTTTGAAATAGCTGACGGAGGTACACTGTTCCTTGATGAGGTAAATTCCATGTCTTTGCAGCTCCAGGCAAAGCTTCTCCGTGTCATTCAGGACGGCAACGTGAGAAGAGTCGGCGATACCAGAACCGTCCATGTTGATGTAAGAATAATGACGGCTATAAACATAGATCCGAGACAGGCTTTGAATGATAAAACCTTAAGGGATGACCTCTTTTTCCGGTTAAGCGTAATATCTCTTAAGATGCCGGCATTGAGAGAGAAAAGGGATGATATTCCGCTGCTGATTCAGCATTTCATTAAGAAATACAACAAAAAGCTTGGCAAGAATGTAAAAAAGGTTGAAAAGGATGTACAGGAATTTTTTATGACCTACTCATGGCCGGGTAATGTGAGGGAATTGGAGCATGCTATTGAAGGGGCCATGAATATTGCAGAAGGTGACACTATTGACAGCCGCTGCCTGCCTTACTACCTGGATGAAATATTCGGGAAAACAGAGAAAAATCAAGAAGATACTGAAATAAAATCATTAAAAAGCACTCTTTCTGAGGTGGAGAGAGCCCTGATAGAGAAGGCGCTGAAAAGAAGCAGCGGGAACATAACAAGGGCAGCTGAAATATTAGATGTTCCAAGACAGACTTTACAATATAAAATAGGCAAGTTTAATATAAAAGATTACTCTGCCGAATTTTAGGCGTTTGATAAAATATTGACATACCCGGTATGCCATAAGCACCCCTTTGATAGGGGTGCTTTTATAATTTACGGAAGTTTGAAATTTCTTTTTTGGAGCACTTTCTGCAAAGCGCACTACATAGGGCTTTTCTGATTCTTAATTGTTTTGGCGTTTGTTGGCATACAACTTGCAATATAAAAGGCAACACAGTCTCGAGATGCGAGATACGAGTCTCGAGAGCTAAAGCAGTGCTTCGAAGACTTTTCGTTAATACTGGGACCTGGTGTCTAGAGTCTCGAATCTACTCGCTTAAAGACAAAATTATATTTTAGAGGAGGCATACATAGTTATGAAAAAAGGATGCAAATTCGGCACACACAGGGTTATTGAACCGGTTGGGGTGTTGCCGCAGCCGGCAAATAAGATTGACAATAACATGGATGAGCTTTATGACAATGAAATACTAATCAACGTTCAGACATTAAACATTGACTCTGCAAGCTTTACTCAGATTGAGCATCAGGCCGGCGGGGACGAAAAGAAAATTGCGGAAATCATGTTGGGAATAGTGGAAAAGCAGGGCAAACACAGAAATCCTGTTACAGGTTCAGGCGGAATGCTTATAGGTACTGTAGAAAAAATAGGGCCTGCTTTGGAAGGAAAAACCGATCTCAAAGTCGGGGATAAGATTGCAACTCTAGTTTCACTTTCACTAACTCCACTTAGGATTGACAAGATAAAGGAAATCAGAAAATCAATTGACCAGGTTGACATTGAAGGAAAAGCTATACTTTTTGAAAGCGGAATATACGCGAAGCTTCCTGCAGACATACCGGAAAAGCTTGCTCTTTCCGCTCTTGACGTAGCCGGTGCTCCTGCTCAGACAGCGAAGCTTGTTAGACCGGGAGACACAGTATTCTTAATCGGTGCAGGCGGAAAATCAGGGATGCTTTGCTGCTATGAAGCCAAGAGAAGAGCTGGCGTAACAGGAAAGGTAATAGGCTGCTGCGGGAGCCCGAAGAGTGCTGAAAGGCTTAAGAAGCTCGGCTTCTGTGATGAAGTTTTCGTAGGGGACGCTACAAAGCCTGTTGAAATAATGAATAAGGTTTCAGAATATACAAACGGTCAGATGGCTGATTTGACAATCAACTGCGTAAACATTCCGGATACGGAAATGACAAGCATACTTGCTACAAAGAATACCGGCGTCGTTTATTTCTTTAGTATGGCTACAAGCTTTACAAAAGCTGCATTGGGAGCAGAAGGCGTAGGAAGCGACGTAACTATGGTTATCGGCAATGGCTATACAAAGGGCCATGCGGAAATAACACTGCAAATTCTAAGAGAAAGCAAAGAACTGAGGGAGCTCTTTACAGAGATGTATGCATAAGACAGGCAATAGACAATAGTCCATTGCCCGGCTTCAGAGAATTTACCAAAAAAAATTAAAGGAGGTAGCATCATTGAGAAACTACAAGGATATCAGTATATGGAAAGACGTTACACCCGACCAGTGGAATGATTGGAAATGGCAGGTAGCAAACAGGATAACCACGGTTGAACAGTTGAAAAAGGTTATAAACATTACTCCTGAAGAGGAAAAGGGCATAAATGAGTGCCTGAAAACCCTAAGAATGGCTATAACTCCTTATTTTGCAAGCCTTATGGATCCCGACGACCCTAATTGCCCGATAAGGAAGCAGGCAGTTCCAACTTCTTTGGAACTGCATAAAGCTGATGCAGACATGCTTGATCCTCTGCACGAGGATGAAGACTCTCCGGTACCGGGTTTGACCCATAGATATCCTAACAGAGCCTTGCTGCTCATTACAGACCAGTGTTCAATGTACTGCAGACACTGCACCAGAAGAAGGTTTGCGGGACAGCACGATGAACAGATGCCTATGGCAAGGATAGATAAAGCAATAGAGTACATCAGGAATACTCCGGTTATAAGGGACGTTCTTATTTCAGGAGGGGATCCGCTTCTTGTAAGTGATGATGTGCTTGAATACATTATAAAGAAATTAAGAGAAATAGACCATGTTGAAATCGTAAGATTGGGCACAAGGACACCGGTTGTTATGCCGCAGAGAATTACGGACGGTCTTGTTAACATGCTGAAAAAATATCATCCGATATGGCTCAATACACATTTCAACCATCCAAAGGAATTTACACCCGAGACTGCAGCTGCATGTGCAAAGCTTGCTGATGCCGGCATAGTTCTTGGAAACCAGTCAGTGCTTCTTAGAGGCGTAAACGACTGTGTGCATATAATGAGAGAGCTTGTACACGGCCTTGTTAAGATGAGAGTTAGACCATACTATATTTACCAGTGCGACCTTTCAATGGGGATAGAACACTTCAGAACCACAGTATCAAAAGGTATTGAGATAATTGAAGGTTTGAGAGGACATACTTCCGGATTCTGCGTACCAACCTTTGTTGTCGACGCACCCGGCGGAGGAGGAAAGACACCTGTAATGCCCCAGTATGTAATTTCGCAGAATAAAAAGAAAGTAATACTCAGAAACTTTGAAGGTGTTATTACTACTTATACAGAACCTGAATATATTGAAGAACCATGCACATGTGATGTATGTACAGGAAAGAAGCAGGATCCGCTGTCAGGCGTATCAGGGCTTCTGGAAGGAAATGCCTTGAACCTTGAACCCACTGAAATGCTTAGAAAAGACAGGGCAAGAGCAAGACAGGAAGCTGCTGCTGTGAAGGAAAACGGCTGCTGCTGCAGCAACTGCCGCGAATAAGGATTTAGGTATTTACGAGGCACGAGGATTACTTCGTGCCTCAGCGTGCTAAAAAGACTGCGAAGATATGCTTTTAACATTGCCCATAGCCTATTGCCCATTGCCCAAATTAATATGTAAAGTATGTATCACAAGCAGAATGACGGATTTATAGGAGATTATCCCGATGAATAATACTCAGTTGATAGATTTGATATATCCCCGGAACAAAATAGTATCAATAGTCGGCACAGCTAAAAATGCCGGGAAGACAGTGACAATGAACGAAATTATATCCCAGGCGCAGGAAAAAGGCATAAGACTGGGCCTTGTTTCTACGGGAAGGGATGGGGAAAGAAAAGATGTGCTTACGGAAACCGAAAAGCCTCCTGTATACGTTAAAAAGGGTACAATAATCACCACGGTTGAAAGCGCTATAAGGAGCGAGCATGCAGGCATAGAGATATTTAAGGTCACAGACTACAATACACCTATGGGGAGAGTAGTACTCGGGCGCGCAAGAACTGACGGATATGTAGAGATTTCGGGGCCTCACTCATCGGCAACAATAAGAGAAATGTGCGGTCTGATGCAGGGCCTGGGTGCCGAGCTGATTTTAATAGACGGTTCTCTTGACAGGAGGGCTTCTGCAGCGCCGTATGTGTCCGATGGCACAGTACTGGCGACAGGCGCAGCCATGGCAAGGAACCTTAACATGGTTATTGAAAAGACCATGCATATAGTCAGCACATATTCCATACCGGCTGTTGAACAGGAAGAAGTAAGAGATGCCGCATATGATATAATTGATATGGGAAAAACAGCGCTTATAGATGAGGGCGGCGGAATCACATATGTTGATACCAGGACCTCCCTTCAGAGCGGAGATATTATCGCGGAAAGCTTAAGTGAAAATACCGGATATATAGTATTAAGCGGTTCTGCGACCGTGGATACCATTAAAGATATACTGCTCAATAAAAAGAGCAGCTTTAAGATCATAGTAAAGGACCCCACAAGAATATTCATACCCGATAAGGATTTTCACATCCTTGAAAGGATGGGGCTGGAGCTCAGGGTTGTTGAAAACATAAATATTATCGCTATTACAGTTAATCCGTACTCACCGGAGGGTTATTACTTTGACCCGGCAGAACTGCTTGAGCGGATGAGGGGCGCCGCTCCTCACATACCTGTTTTTGATGTCATTCAGGGAGAGTAGAAGAATGTTTTTAGATGAGCGAACAAAAAGGATATTGGACTTCGAAAGGGTGCTTGCTGAGCTGCACCCCATAACCCCTTTCGGCCAAAAACTGAAGAATGAGCTAAAGCCGTACTGTCTTGAAGAAAGAGAACAGCTTATTGAAGAGCTTGAAAGGGTGGATGTCTTAAAAAGGCTTATAGAGGACCAAAGAACGGTTTTTGTAGAAATAAGGACTTCTATGAGACAGATAAAGGACATCAGGAAGTCCATTGAACGGTGCATTTCGGGTGGAGTCCTCAATCTGGTAGAATTCTTCGAGCTTAAGAATTTTACATATCTGGCCAAATCAATTTCGGAAAGCCAGAAGTCTCTGCATTGGAATATCCCTGACAAATATGAGGTTAATGAGCTTCAATGGCTGGAAAAAATTCTTGACCCTGAAAACACAGGCATAAAGACCTTCTATATCTATGACTGCTATTCCGGGAAGCTGGGAGAGGTAAGGGGACGGAAATTACTGTATGAACAAAAACTGGATGCGGTAAGAAAAGAACTGATAAATAAGGTTGAATCGGAGTTCAGCGTTCCCGTAAGATTAAGCGGCGAAATAACGGTAAGCAGGAATCAGCCTGATGTTGTAAAGAAGCTGCAAAGCTGCAGCAAGCTTCAGGTTGCAAGTGAAACATATATGAATATAACCTACAGGGTAAAGCCGGACGAGGAAATGCTTGAGCTGACAAAAAATATTGAAGCCTTGAAGGATGAGGAAGCTTTAGAGGAAGCTCATATTTTGGAGAACTTGTCCGGAAGGGTGGCTGAACGTGGCAGGGAAATACTCGGGGCCATGGAAGCTATCGGAGAGTTTGACATGATTATAGCAAAAGCGTATATGGCGAATGCCTATAATGGGGTTAAGCCTGTCATATCAGAGGATGCAAAGTGTATTATAAAAAACGGCAGACATCCCTTGGTTGAGACAGGACTCAGGAAAAAAGGCAAAACCTTTACACCGGTAAGCGTAAGCTTGGAGAAAGGAGTAACCTTGATTACCGGTGCCAATATGGGGGGCAAAACCGTATCGCTCAAGATGTTGGGACTTCTTGCCGCAATGGCTCAGTACGGATTTCTGGTACCGGCGGAATATATGGAGATAGGCCTCAATGATTTTATATTTGTTTCTGCGGGAGATGAACAATCGATAGATTTGGGCCTTAGTACCTTCGGTGCGGAAATACAGTCCATAAAAGAAGCCGTAATAATGGCGGATGGTAAAGGAATCATTCTGGTTGACGAATTGGCAAGAGGGACAAACCCCCATGAAGGCTATGCAATTTCAGCAGCAATAATTAATTATCTTATGAATAAGCCAAGTATTACGGTTATTACGACACATTTTGACGGCTTGGCAAAACCGGGAATAAAGCATTTGCAGGTCAAGGGGCTTAGAAATCTTGAGTTCGGCAACATCAAGGATCCGGAAACCATATCGGAATATATGGATTATGCACTGGTTGAAATCAAAGGGGAATCCAGTGTTCCCAAGGATGCAATAAATATATCCAGGCTTATGGGAATTCCCGACGAAATAGTCAGTCAGGCGGAAAAAATACTGGAAAATAGAAAATAGGCTATTGGCAATAGGCAATAGGCAATAGGCAATAGGGTTGAGCAGGACTTCGAAGAACTGCATTCAGCCCAGTGCCCATCGTCCAGTGCCCATTGCCTGAACTTTTGGAAGGAGGTAAATAATGAGCAATTTAAATCTTGATAAAAATCTCATCAACAAAGCAAGAGAATCGGCAAGACGTATTGCTGAGGATATGCAGAAATTCATTGATATCCATACTACTGTCGCAGTAGAAAGGACAGTTGTCAGGCTTTTGGGAATTGACGGAGTAAACGATGTTGGCACACCGCTGCCGAATGTAGTTGTAGAAAACATAAAAAGCAGCGGGGGTCTTGGGGTAGGGGCTGCTTATTTTTTAGCCAACGCAGTTTTGAACACAGGCCTTTCCACTCAGGAAATAGCCGAGAAGGTTGCTGCAGGAGAACTGGATCTCACAAAGCTTCCTGCAAAGCCGGAAAAGGAAATAAGAGACAAGGCTTTTGAGCTTGCAGCGCTCATGGTTGAGAGGGTAAAACGAAACAGAGGCAAAAGAACTGAATTCCTAAATACAATAGGAGAAGGCAAACAGCCTTATCTTTATGTCATAGTAGCGACCGGAAATATTTATGAGGACGTTGTGCAGGCACAGTCAGCCGCCAAACAGGGAGCTGATGTAATAGCCGTAATAAGGACTACCGGCCAAAGCCTTCTTGACTATGTACCATATGGGGCTACCACTGAAGGCTTTGGAGGTACTTACGCTACGCAGGAAAACTTCAGGATAATGAGAAAGGCTCTTGACGAAGTCGGACAGGAAGTAGGAAGGTATATAAGATTGTGCAACTACTGTTCAGGCCTTTGCATGCCGGAGATTGCGGCAATGGGTGCAATGGAACGTCTCGACGTAATGCTGAACGATGCGTTGTACGGAATACTCTTCAGGGATATAAACATGCAGAGGACATTGGTAGACCAGTACTTCTCACGAATAATAAACGGTTTCGCAGGAGTTATAATAAACACCGGTGAGGACAACTACCTGACAACCGCAGACGCTGTTGAGGAAGCTCATACCGTTCTGGCATCCCAGTTTATAAATGAGCAGTTTGCACTTAAGGCAGGACTGCCGGAGAATCAGATGGGGCTCGGACATGCCTTTGAAATGGACCCGAATGTGGAAAACGGATTCCTGCTTGAGCTTTCACAAGCATTGATGGCAAGGGAGATTTTCCCCGATGCACCACTCAAATATATGCCTCCAACAAAGTACATGACCGGAAATATATTCAAAGGGCATATACAGGATGCGCTTTTCAACATGATAGCAATATGGAGTCATCAGTGGATTCAGCTTCTCGGAATGATGACGGAAGCAATACACACCCCTTTCATGTCAGACAGGGCTCTCTCCATTGAAAATGCAAGGTACATTTTCAGCAACATGAGGAATATAGGCGATGAAGTGGAGTTCAAGGACGGCGGAATCATAAAGAGCAGAGCCGCAGAAGTTTTGAAGAAGGCGGCAGACCTGCTGCAGGATATAGAAGAAGAAGGCTTATTCGCTACTCTTGAACAGGGCAAGTTCGCAGGAGTAAAAAGAAGCAGGACCGGCGGAAAGGGATTGGATGGAGTAACACAGAAGGACAGCAAGTATCTAAACCCGTTTATAGAATTGATGTTGAAAAAATAAACGGCAATAGGCAATAGGCAATAGGCAATAGGTTCAAGTCGGACTTCGGAGAAATACATGCAGCCTATCGCCCATAGCCCAGTGCCCATCGCCCAAGTGGAGGTGTTTTGATGAGTTCAGGTCTGTATTCAATGAACAAGAGGGATTTTGATATAAGCTTCGATCCTAAGAAGGTTAGGCCTTACGGGGATACAATGAATGACGGAAAAGTGCAGTTAAGCTTTACCCTGCCGATAAAGGCTGACGAAGTAGCCAAGGAAGCTGCCAAGCTTTATGCTATGAAAATGGGTCTTGAAGAACCAAGCGTAGTGCACATGGCAGATCTCGGCGTGGGATATTCATTTTTCGTAGTATATGGCAGCTGCATCCATACAATCGATGTTACCGACATAAAGGTAACCAAAGTAGAAAGCACGGTTATGAGCATGCCGGAGGTTGACGAGTACATCAGGAAGAACATAGGCAGAAAGGTTGTAGTTATAGGCGCAAGCACAGGGACTGATGCCCACACTGTCGGTATAGATGCAATAATGAATATGAAGGGCTATGCAGGACATTACGGTCTGGAGCGATACGATATGATAGAAGCTTATAATCTCGGCAGCCAGGTTCCCAACGAGGAATTCATAAAAAGGGCTGTAGAGCTTAATGCTGATGCACTGCTGGTATCCCAGACGGTAACACAGAAGAACATACATGTGCAGAATCTCACCAATCTTATTGAGCTTTTGGAAGCTGAAGGGCTTCGTGACAGATTCATAGTCACTTGCGGAGGACCGAGAATATCCCATGAACTTGCAAAAGAACTGGGTTATGATGCAGGTTTCGGAGCAGGAACCTACGCGGAGGATGTGGCTTCCTTTACGGTCCAGGAAATGGTTAATAGGAAAATGAAATAATAAAAATGCCGTCCACTTCAAATGGGCGGCATTTAAATTTCTTATGAAACTTGTAACACTGAGAACACTGAAATCCACTGAAAACACGGCTGGGAATAAAAGAATTGGTGAATGGATAATAGAAAAAGCATTGAAAAGGATAACAGAACCCTCCGTGTAAATCCGTGGAATATCCGTGTGGTCCGTGTTACCCGTACCCCTTACTTCCTGTCATTTGCAGCAGGAATTTTGCTCCCCCCGTTTTCCGGCTTTGGAAGTACGTCTATGTAAAGCTTGTACGGTTCGCTGGATTCACTCCGGGTATCGCTGACTACCAGCTGTATGGTGTATTTCCCGGCCTTTTCGAATTTATAGGCGATATTCTGATTTGAGGAACTGAATATTTGCCTGTCGTCAATCAGGATAGTCCAATTATAGGAATCTATCCCGTCGTTTTCGTCGGTATCTGCTGCCTGGCTTGTGAATACTACAGAATCTCCTTCGTATACCTTGCCGGCGCTTGCAGTAATTTTGGCAGTAGGCTTGTTATTCTGTACTATAACTTTGTCTTTCCCTGACACATCCGTATTCATATTGTATATATAAGCCCAAACCCCTCCTGCCAGGAGAAGTGCAACGAGTATTACGGCAAGTTTGCGCAAAGGGCTCAGCTTATGCTTTATCCGGGCTTTACTCAAATTTTTTCTTATCTGGTTGTCAACAGACATATTACCCATGAAAACCGAATACAAAAGCAAGGATTTAAAATCGGAATATACATTGGCTATAGAGTCATACTTGCCGTCAAGGCATTTCCGGGTAATAGGCAGTAATGCCGGAGGCATGATGTCCTTTACATATTCAAGGTCTGCATTGACCGTATTTGCAAAGATAGTGCAAATCACTTCGCCCATCTTTATTGTTACATCTTTGCCTGTTACCGACATTTTCTCTTTGGAAAGCATTATATTGCAATTGAAACATATATTCTTCCTGTTGGTTATGGCGAGGTTGGATGTATCGCATAATGCATAGGTAATAAATGGGCTGAGTTTTTCCATTTCAACCAACTGGGTGAGCAGGCTTTCGGTAATGTACATTTTTTCCGTAAGCCTCAGGCTGTTGTTGGACAGAAAGGTTTCCAAGGTGGGACCCGGACAGACACTGCTTACTACATAGAAATTAAAATCCATGTAGAAAGTTTCGACAATGTTTCTTATGTACCGGCATTTTTCGGGAGAGAAATTGTCCTTCATGCTGTAGATTATGTCGGTGTCCTTGAATTCGTTTATTATGAACTGACCAGAGTCTCCGGAGTTTAAAAGCTTACCGACGTATATGGTTTGCAGTTCGTTGGAAAACAAGGTATCAACTATTTCATACTTTTGCCCGACGACACGATTGTTCATACAACCACCTCAACCTACTTTATTCTACATAAAACAAAATTTTCCTTTTAATAATAACAAAATTCGTAAAAATATTTGGTTGATTGGCAATAATCACGCAAGACCGAATAACACTGAAAACACTGAAATCCACTGAAGACACGGCAGGTAAAATAAAAGCCTCCGTGTAATTTTGTCAAACATCCGTGTGTTCCGTGTGGCCCGCAGCTTATTATTATTTTTTGCAAAAAAAAGCGCACCTGTTAAGGTGCAATATGAGTGGGGTTAACGATTGTGTGTGTGTCTCCATAAGCTATGAGTTATTTCAGGGGTTAAATACAATGATAATTATAATACAGGGAGAATGAATATGCAATACCTTTTGTGAAAAAAATGTGAATAATTTGTGAAAAAATTTATTAAACATTCGACGACCATTTAATTAAACTAATGTAAAACCTTGATACTATGCATATTTCCGTAAAAACGGTATTGCTCGGTAAATAGCAGCTTACACATATTTTTTAACCGTTATAATTATTTTTTATGTATAAATATGCATAGATATTTAGCAACATATTATTTTTATTCATATTCATGTTTGAAGCCTGGCAAACATGGAAAAAAGTGCACAACTGTCATATTTGGGCGAATGGTAAATACTGTAATGTTAAAGTTAGGTTACAATTGGACAATAAACCATGGTAATTATGGTATAATTTAAATAATTATATGCTTTAGTATGTTGAGAAAAATGTCGATAAATTACTTAATAATGCTGTTTATACATACCAAGGAGGAGTGCTCATGAAAAGGTTTTTTCAAGGTACAAAAAAGTATTTATCGTTTTTGATGACGTTCGTAATAGTATTCTCATTGTTTTCCGGCGTGCTTGTTGTTCATGCGGCCCCCAGCATCAGCAATGTGCGCTTTGTCAGGACTATAGATCCTGTAACTAATGCATCGGAAGAGGTAGTGTACATATTCGGATCGGGCTTTGTAGAGCCGTTCGTAAGAGTTGGTGCAACAGGAACAATCCCTGCTACAATAAACAAGACATTATCCACCAGCTATACAATTGTAATTGATGATGCGGCAGCTCTTCAGGAAATGAAAGGCAAGGATAATATAATCAACGTTACTACTACTGAGAACGGAGTAACATCCAATACCAGTACAACCTTGAATCTTCAAGTCATACCTACAATAGAGGGTGTCTCGAAATCCAAGGCATATGTAGGTACACCTCTTCTCATAGCAGGAAGCCAATTCAAGGCACTGGACAGCAGCGATGCCAACTATGATGCAAGCTTCAGCAACAGCTTATTTATAGCCGGTACTCAATATAACCTGGATACTGAATGCGATATAACTGACGACAGTATTTCAATAAACTCCGTAAAATCACCGAATGATTACGGAGTATCTGATATAAGGATAGAAAGAAGGAAAACCGGAAACGAAATCATCACAATATACAAGAGCAGCATAACTGTTGTTAACCAGATGACGGGGATTGTAGTAGAAAGGGTTGACCCAAACTCCGGACCAAAGAATAAAAAGAATATAGTAAGTATATATGGAGCAGATGGCTTCAGCAATTTCACCAGTGATATGAGAATATTTGTAGAAGGCAATGAGGGTGTCAACAAAGGCGTTATAACAAACAATTCCGGAGAAGTTATAGGAGTATCCTTTGAGCTTCCTACAAGAAGCATGGCAGGTACTGTGGACCTGGTCATAAGTTCCAGGAATCTTAGCAGCGAGTTTACCATACCAAGCGCTTTTGTATACCTGGATATAGGGAATACCCTGACCATTGACGCTGATGGAGTAAACCCCAATTTCAAGAAGGAAACGGAACACAAGATCGTAGAGATAAAAGGCCGTAATATAGGGTTCTTCAACGGGATAGGCTATGACAAAGTCAGTAATGTAGTTACCGCTCCTACTCTTATAAGATATGACAAATACAGGGACTATACAAACTTCGACGACAGAAATTACTACAAAGTCAAATATACGGGCAAATATAACGATACTGATGATATTACAATCATAAGACAGTTCAGGGTAATTATCGACGGAGATGCAACGGTTGTGGACTCGGTTTATGACCCGGCTTATGAGCCGGTGTTCGATTTAAGCAAGGATATAATATATGTCAGTCCAATTGACGTAAACCTTGATCCCAATGAACCCAAAAGTGTTGATGTATCTATCCAGACAATAACTACAATTTTTAAGGAAATAAGTTCAACGAATATGCAGTTAATATACAACAGGACAGAAGAATACCAGCTGAAGGATGGTTTCACGTTCATACCGGATGAAGTATCTCCTGCCATCACAGCTGTTACCCCTGGATATGGACCGAGTGATAAGGAAATATATATGACAATAACCGGGACAAGCTTTCAAGTGCTGGAAACCGGGGCAGGACCCAAGGTTAAAGTCGGCGACAGGTTCTGTACCGATGTAAAGGTATATGACGATAAAAACAAAGCGGTGGATGGCAAAATCATAACCCTTGGAACTAAAATCAAGTGCAAGCTGCCTCCGGGTACCAGGACTGACGGAGCTGTAAATGTAATTGTAATCAACCCAAGCGGCGGACAGAAAACCTTGTCAAACGGATTCGAATTCAGGAATCCGGTTTCCACAAGAGTAGTAACTATAACAAGTGTCAAAAATTCTTATGCAGACATGCGGGGAGGCATCATAAGCGGAGAAACTGTAGTAATTACAGGCGAAAACTTCGATACTTCCGTGGATAATAATCCAAGGGTGCTTATTACAATAGACGGAGAAAAAGCAACAATTATCGGTAAGGTATCCTCTGACGGCAAGACTGTTACTGTCATCCCGCCACCCGGTACTGTGCCCGGAATGACAAAGCTGCAAATAATCAATCAAGACGGCTCCATGGCAAGCGCAGATTTTGAGTACAAGCTTATAACATCGAATCCAAAGATTACGAGTATTGTACCAATAAAGGGCGGGAACGGCACAAAGCTTATTATAAAGGGTGAAGACTTTATTCTGCCGGACAGCAGTGTTGAATACAATGATCCGAAGAGGAAAGGCTCTGTAGTATTGTTGGAGGGGATGGAGCTCAACGCATACAAATATACATCCATGGGACAGATAACAGATAACGGTACCAACAGCATATACTATGACGGCCAATACGATCCGGACGGAAATCCTGCTACGAACAATTCATACTATCTGAACGGCCATATGGTAGAGGTGCAAGATTTAACAACAATATATGTAGACATACCTGACAGGTTCTATAGTTATGCTGGAGACGGAAGTCCGGCTCCTTACCTTGAATGGGCTCAGATACCTCTCGGCTCCCTGAAGGTTGAAGTATTGAATCCTGATGGAGCAAAGTCAAAGGAGGATATAAGATTTAACTATATGAATCCCTCAACCGCCCCAACCATCAGCAGCATCAACCCGGACAGCGGTTCTGTAGACGGCGGGACAGTTGTTACCATTATAGGCTCTGATTTCAGGCAGGATGAGCTAGAGGTATATTTCGGTTCTGAAAAATCTGAAGATGTACAATTCGTTAATTCCGGAATGCTGAGAGCATTGGTACCTGAATATCCTTACCCTCTTCCAAGCGGGAAGGATGAAATTATAGTACCTGTTATGGTTGTTAATTATGATGGCGGAACAGCAGTCTACTATGATAAGGTTGCGGGAAGGGGCTTCAAGTATAGAGTCCCTGGAAGCCATCCTGTAATTACGTCAATAACACCTGACACAGGCTCTGCAGCGGGAGGAGACTCGGTGATCATAAAAGGGCTTGACTTCAGAAGATCGCCGGATATGTCTCCGGAGGGGCTTCCCAAGGTATACTTCAATGGGAAGGAAGCTGCTGTGACATGGCCTGACGATTCCAAGGTCAGCGTTCAGAGCCTGGGAGTAACGACACCCTCCAGCCTGGTCTCCGGACCTGTGGATGTGGTGCTGGTTAATTACGACTCAGGTACTTACACCTACAAGAGTTTCAACTATACAAAATCCAGACCAAGTATAACAAGTGTAATGCCCGATTATATCAGCAAGCTGGGTAATATAAATGTGCAGATAAATGGGAGCGGCTTCCGCCAAGGGGGTACAAGCGAACTATTTACAGGTACTGCAGAAAAAGTGAACAGGCATAACGGTGCAGGCTCAAATGCTGCAGATGCGATTGATACGATAGTAACTTTTGGTGATGAATCCACAAAGGATCAGAAGATGATTGACACGGTAGTTGGACCGTATTATGCAACGATAGATGGCCTGCGGTTCGATGCCAGCCTTGTTTCAGCGGTTCCCGAGCAGGTACATGTGAAGATATCCTTGGCTTCTGACGACACTCATACTGCAATAAGCCGATACCATACAGGGGCGGACGGCAGCAAGGTTTTTGATTCATATGCAGAAGACGATATAATTGTAGGCTCTTCTCACATGTTCATAATAAACCACAAAATGGATCTGGGAAGTGCAGACTCCTATGATGAAGGAATACTGGTAGAGACCACGCCGTCATCGGTTACTATAACAAGGAGAATTGCTCCTTACGCAAAGCTGATGATGAAGGCGGATGAGTCAAATGAATACAAGCAGGTGGATGCCAAATCCCCGCCTATAAATAGTATTGGGCAGAGGAACCTAAGTGTAATCAATGATGACGGGGGTTCTGCAGTAAGCCCGATTACAATAATGAATCCGGACAGCAGCCCTGTAATCACCAGCATAGATCCTAAGAACAAAGCAAGAAATATAAGTGATAAAATGATTGTTGACTACAATCCGAACGATGTAAATGATTATTCCGAATTCTTCACTTTTGTACCCCTGGAAGGAGGCGCATTTATTACAATATCAGGATCCGACTTCAGGAGGAATGTGAAGGCTTACTTGAATGACAAGCAGTTGGAGATTGTATCAAAGAGTGCTAATGATGACCAGCTTGTAGTAAAAATACCTAAAGGAACCAATGCAGATGTAGATAAGGATTATAGAATAGTGGTTGTGAACGAAGACGGGGGAACTTATGATTCAACGATGATGGCAAAGCCTCATTACATAAGGTATATAGCCCCTGGAAGCAATAATCCGGTTATCTCAACGATAATCCCGGATAAATCCTCAAGCAGGGGAACCAATAATTGGATCTGGATAACCGGAAGCGGTTTCAAATCTCAGGTAAAAGTGCTCATTGACGGGGTGGAATGTGTTACCGAAAGAGCCGGAGAAGGCAGCCATGCGAGTATAACACTGCCGAATTATGAAAATATATACGCCCGCGTTCCGGTGGGAATGACCCCCGGCAAGAAAACAGTACAGGTACAGAACCAGGATTACGGATTCGCTGAAGTAAAGGACGGGCTTACTATAATTAGTACGCCTGAAATTACAAGGGTAATCGGTAAAGACGGTGAAGAGATCAATCCCCTGGTTTTATCCGTAGAGGGCGGAGAAACTATAAAGCTTGAAGGCATACAGTTCTATACAGGAGCAAGGGTAATAATAGGCGGTACTCTTAAGGCAAAATCCGAGCTTGCCCAAGGGGAAACAGGAATTGAAGGCTTAAATGTAAACAATGCAGAGATGGTAATAATAGGCGGAACACAGGCAGCGGATGTCAAGATTGAGGAGGATAATACTATAACCTTTACAGCTCCGAAGTTAAGTGTTGGAGAAACAAGCATAATAGTAATCAACAGCGACGGCGGCGTAAGCAATCAGATAACAGGTTCGTACGAGAAGCCTATGCCCGATGCTCCTGGGGGCATTACCCTTGAAGCTGTTGACGGAGATACTTTGAAGCTGGAGTGGAACAAAATAGAAGGCACAGCCTATTATGAAATTTATCTCTCAACAAGCGAGGACGGGAAGGAGTCGCTTAACGGATACCAGTATTTGGGCAGCATAGTGCCGACAGAAATAAACCCTGACAAGCTAAGATATTTTATCGACGGATTGTCTCCCTCCACATGGTACAGCATAAAGCTGAAATCCGTCAATCTGTTCGGGGCATCCAACCTTTCAAAAGCTACTCCGTACAAGGAGACCATGGAATATGTCAAGATTACCTACTATGACTTGGGAGGCGACAGCATAGCCGGTATCGGGCAGAGCGATCAGTATATTGTGGATGGCAAAAAGGTTACATATTATGTAGGGGAGAATTCAGTAAGGGACAGTTCAGGCTTGTATGTAAACTTTGAGCAGCCTGCCTACGTGGCAATGGATTCGGGAACTATCGCTGTAAGCCTTAAGCTGATTGAAAAATATCCCGACAGAAGTGTAAAAATCAATGATAAAGACGTGGAACTGAATATGCAGATGAGCAACCTTAATGTAAGTGAGGCTGAGGGGATCAGCAATTCCGACAGGTATGACACAGCAATACGGGTAAGCATTGAAAAATCACTGGGCCCGGAGGGAGATGAGGTCAGGATAAAAACACCGAGGGGATATAGAGTGATTATGAATCCTTTCGGCATAAATCTCAATCTTCAGGTAAAAAACGAAATTTCAAAAGTGAACAGCTTCAGCGGAGATATAAGTGTGATTCTAAAATATGCAGAATCCAAAAAGGCATTGTATCCCGGAGGAATATACATAGCTTATTATAACAACACAACAAAACGTGTAGAAATAGTTAATACACAGAATCTGACCGGCAGAGCCCAAAGCAGTATTTCAAAAGCAGGTAATTATGTGCTTATAGGGAAAATGGTTAAATAGACCTGCAATGCAGGACCGGATAACACTGAAGACACTGAAATCCACCGAAGACACGGCTGGGAATAAAAAGATTAATGAATGGATAATAGAAACATCCGTGTGTTCTGTGTTACCCGTACCCTTAAGTCAAAAAGTTGAGGATGTGATTTTGATGAATCGTAAAAAAAGAACAATTTCATATGTACTAACGCTCGTATTAGTTCTTAACACCCTTTCGTTTCCTACCTACGGAGCCGATACAACATATTCCGGGGTTCCGTCGGGACAGGCACTTATAGAAAACGGATCCTTTAAAGACATAAAAGGGAATGCCAACTCTGAAGATATAATGAAAATGAGTGTTTACTCCATAGTCAGGGAATACGGATCAAACACATACCGTCCAAATCAGGCTGCCACAAAGCAGGATATGCTGGCTGCACTGGTAAGGGCAATCGGCAAACAGGAAGAAGCCGTAAAGCAAGGGGAAACGCTAAAGCTTGCAAATCCTTCCTTGAACCCGGTAAACGCATACTTGATGGGACATATGCAGGTCGCCCAAAGCAGCGGTATTGTAAATCAATCGGAAATCGGCACAGCCTCAACACTTACAGATCAGGAGAAAGCGCAGATAAAGGCTGAAGCAGATAAGGCGAAAAAGACAAACTGGAAAATGACTAAAGCACAATATGACCAATTAGTGAAACAACTACAGGATGAAAGGTCTTACCAGAAAGCCTTCAGAGTTCCCGTCACAAGGGAGGAAGCTGCATTATGGATAGCCAGAGCATTGCAATTCCAACCTGTTACAGGGGAGGAAATGAAAAATGTATTCAGCTATAAAGACTGGAACTCAATAAAGACAGAAAACCTTCCTTATATAGAAGAAGTGCTCAAAAGAGGAATAATGAAAGGAACATCAGGCAACTTTTCTCCCAAGGGTACTATTACAAGGGGTGAAATGGCTGCAATAATGAGTGCAGTGGCGGATCAATCCCTTGCGTCCCTGGGGTACACCAAGGGCTTTGGAAAGGTAGCCGATGTGAGCGTTGCAAAGGACTTTGAAGCACCTACAAATACATATACTACAAGCATTGCCATAGAAACTCCCGCTTCCGGGACGTTTAATGTCAATGTCCGCAAAAAGAGCGGGGTAAGCTCTTCGAACCAGGAGGCTGTTCCTGTAATAAAAGACGGAAAATTGGGAGATGAAACACTGGTTTCGGAGGGAGACATCGTCGAATACACATTGACTAAGGATAATAAGGTGTTATTGCTGCAAGCAGCCAAGCTAAAAGAAGTGGACGGCATTTTCGTGGTGTATGACCCCAAGCAGAACACGGTGCAGATGACGGATAAGAGCAATAATACTTATTTTCTGAAGGTAATGCCGGATTCGGTAATAAAAGCCCAGACAGACCCGGTAGATGTAGGACGCATTGAACCGGGAAGTTCGGCAAAAGCAATTTATGCCAACAACATGTTAAAAGCTCTTACGGTAGAAATACCTCCCGAGCTAATAAGCGGAAGTGAGATGCCTGTAAAGATTCTATATGCCGATACCTTGGGAAATGTAATCAAGGTAGCGGATGAATACGATAACAAGCAGTATCTTGAGCTCGCTGATAATGTTGCAGTATATATAAACGGAAAGCTGCAGGGTATAGATGCAATAGGCTTTGACCAGGATGCAGTAGTGCGTGTGCTAAACGGCAAAGTCTGCGAGGTAAGTGTAATTACCGATATGCAGAACGAAGACGACTACCACGATACAGTATTTACGGCACAGGTAAAGGATGTAGATTCAAGCGGCATCACTCTTATCAAGGACAGTGACCCGGGAAAAGCCGAGCTGTATACAATTGACGCCAATGCTCCGGTAATAAAGGATAAGAATTCTGTCAGCCCATCCGTCTTAAGGCAGGGTGACCGGGTGAAGGTTTATCTGAACACCTCCAATGACAAGCATATAACAAAGCTTGAGGTGCAGGGCGAAGGGCTGAAAGTGGAAAAGGTCTATAAGGGAGATATAAAGGACGTAGTGGAAGAAACAGGTGAAGTGATATTGTCCAATGTCTATTCGTATAGATTCTACGGCTGGGTGAAAGAGGGAGACTATATCAAATATAAGCTGTCTGACAATGCGGAACTGTACAAAAACGGTTACCCGATGAGCAAGGATCAGCTTAAGGATAATATCGGGAAATCCATATACGCCGCTTCAAAGAAGAACTATGGTTCCGAAGAGCTTGTAAAAGCGGTTTTCAAGGATGGATACGAGGATACACTGAACAAAGGGATTCAAGATGTGAAGTGGACTACGAAACAGATGACCCTTTCCGATGGCAGGGTGCTGGGGTTCAATGACGGTTCGATCGTGATAAAGGATGGAAGACTCTTAGATTCAGCATACCTGGGAAATGATGCGAATGCCTTCATCATACAGAATAAATCGGCCTCAGGAGTGAATACGGCGCCTGTAATAAACCTTGACGGTTTCAATGATTTTTCAAATTACACCATAACAAGAGGATACATATATGATATAGGTGAAGATTATTATGCAGTTGAGAATACTTACACATTATTGAACAACCAATGGTCGGAAAGCGGTAACAAGACCTATCTGTTCAGTAATGAGACTTCCATATACGACTATGTGTTTGACAAAGCTGCAGTTACTCCTGATAAATTTGCAGAAAGCAGGTACAAGCCATACAAATATCTATGGCCGAATTACAGAACCGCAGGAACGGGAGCCGATTATCATGATCCGGAAGATGAGTACCACTATGACTATGAGAATAAAAAAGGCAGCAGCAAGTACCATGAGCATATTTTGACTTATACGATTTCTGATGAGAATGGTAATGCACAGGGTGTATATATGTTTAAGAAGGACAAGGATTCCTTCAAGCCTGATCCGGTATTTGCGGAAAGATTGGCGTCAGGTGTGCTGAACAGCATAGATGTTGCAAATGATATTATTTCACTGAAGGATGCAAGGGAATATAGCGCTGCGTATGGTGAGTGGAGACCGGTAATGGCCAATGTCACTGTTTCAACCGAAAAAGCCTTTGTGTTTAAGGGCGGAAAACAGATACAACTGTCGGAGCTCAATCCGCAGGATAATCTAAATATTATATCCCAGGATGGATATGCACTGCTGATTCTTGTGCAGGAGTAGAGGTGTTTATATGAAAAAGCTGGTCGTAACAATTATAATTTTATATTCCATAAGCATCATGGTATCTGCTGCTCCCGGATATGAGCCCGGAATATTGGGAGACATTACTCCGAAGAAAAACGAGTACCGGTACAGCGAGGTTGTCTTTGTATCCGGTGAGCCTATACAGCTTGAAGGCACAGTAAAGATAAGCAGCGACAGTAAAGGGAGCAAGACTACATTGGAATACAAGCTTGCCAATACCGCAAAGAATGCGAAACTTGATAGAAAAATGATTTATACCAACACTCAGGATACTCAGGAACTGGCGGGTCAAACAACATATAAAAGCAGCGTTGACCCCAAGTTTTCTGAAACAATACAAATCGGAAGCGATAAATACACTCTGACGGATTACCTTTTCAGCGGTTCCGGTATTACCCATGATAAAACATTGATAAAATACCTGGTTTCAAATTGGAACGGCAGGAAAGTGTATTCAAAGAACGACGGGATAGGAGAGGTAGTAATAGATATCAGCTCTGAGCAATACGGATACAACAATTATTGGGGCTCAACCGAGACTGCGTTTATTAAGAATTCGATAACCTACATGTACAAGAAAAGTCTGACAGATGCAGAGTATAAGGAAGAATACGGAACTGCGGAATATGCAGTGTCCGCTTCAGCTTTGAAGACTATGCAGTATGTATTGAATGATCCCCTTGACATAAGCTTCAAGGGAGGCTATATAATAAAGGAAGGAAAGGAGAACATTATATCCTACTTATATGATTTGCCGCAATTCAGTTCAGGGACGCCAAACGGCAAAAGGAACAAAGGCAAGGACAGCTTGAAGATTGATACAGTTCCGACACAAGCAAGGCTTCTTGCCCCGTATATAAAGGACATTGCGGCGAACTATTGGGCTGCTGAGGACATAAGAAAGGTAACTTCCATGGATATAATCAGCATGGCCGGCAGTGATTATTTCAGGCCGTTGAGCTTTATGAGCAGGGCAGAATTTGCAAAAGCCGTGATTAAATCTTCGGATTTGGCAGGGACCGGACAGCGGAGGACAAATACCCGTGAGCAGTATTTTGCCGATGTGGAAAGCAATCACCCATATGCTGACTATATCAACAGAATTTTCGCTGCAGGCATAATGGATGGTGTAAGCAAGGGCAAATTTGCTCCGGATGAATACCTTACAAAAGCCGAGGCAGCGGCAATTCTTGTGAGAGCAATGGGGTTGGAGGATTCAGCAGATGAAAGCAGCGTAAAGACCCCTTTCAGTGATGACAGCAAAGTACCTGCATGGGCAAAGAAATCCATTAACATTGCGCACCGTATGGGAATTATAACAGGAAACTCGGATAACGAGATTGAGGCGGACAAGGTAATGACAAGGGCGGAATGTGCCGCAATGATCAATAGGTTTATAAAATACCTGCAGTATGATATCAGGCAGGAATACAGGGAGAAGATAATTAATTTCGGAAGGTAGGACCGGATAACACTGAAGACACTGAAACCCACCGAAGACACGGCTGGGAAAAAGATTAATGAATGGATAACAGAAAAAGCATCGAATATTGATAGATTGCGTAAGTATCGAAAA
>JBLNDG010000012.1:0-12907 GCA_050261415.1 Caulobacteraceae bacterium
ATGTAACTGCTGAATCATACAGATTCTTTGGCTGGGTCAAACCAATAGCAGCCATGTGTCCGCCGCCGCCTCCAAACCTGTAATTGTTCAGTGCTACTCTGAAGATCTGAGTATCTGTAACCGGCTGTCCTTTATATGTAAGGTTTATAACTCTCTTACCGGCAGGTTGAGTCAAATCCAACTGGTAGTTTACGCCTTGAACCATATCATAGTTATAGCCAGGGATGTTAGGATCGAAAGTTATTACTTCATCTCCCGGTTTCATCTGGTTAAAGTATTTTGCAGAGAATTCAATATAATCCCTTAACTGCTTTCCGGTCATCTGTGTTACATTCAGCCAGTTTTCATATACATAAAGAGCGTTAATGTCGCTGACCTTAACATCTCCCTTAGGAATTCTGCTGCTGTCATTGAAGGATGCTGCTATGGAAACATCGGCTTTCCCGTAATACATCTGCACATTCTGTATCAGGTCAACCAGTGCTGTATCCTTTATCTGCTGGTCGATGCCGCTGAATTCCTCTGTTGACTTACCGATAACTGTATTTACTTGTGTATTAACAGCATCAGTATCTGCTTTTACTAAATCAAGAACTTCCTGAGCAGGCTGGTAGTCCTTAACATCTATGTTCTTTGATTCTTTCTTTGCTACAGTCCATTTTCCGTCAACCTTTTCAAAGGTCAGGTCAATTTCTGATACCTTCTGTCCCCATTTCTTAGGCTGAACAATAAGGACTCCGTTTTCTGTCTGACCGGCAACATCAGTGTGCGCATGTCCGGATACTATTGCTGTAATCTCAGGGCAAGCAGCAGCCAGCGCCTTAACCTGGTCTTCATGCAAAACGTCATCTTTTCTTTCAATACCTGAATGCGCAGCTACAATTATTGCATCTGCCTTTTCGGTTTCTTTCAGAACTTTAACCCACTTTTTGCCTTCTTCAACGATATCTTTAAACTGAAGGTCTTTCACGTTGTTCTTGTCCCAAGTAGTAACACCGGTTGTTGTAAAACCGAGGATACCTACCTTTATTCCGTTAACTTCTTTTATTGTATATGGCTTTACAAAGTTTGTACCGTCAGCTTTGTAAATATTAGCGGATAATACCGGGAACTTTGCATCCCCCATTACCTTTTCCAGAAGCGGTAAGCCGTAATTGAATTCATGGTTGCCCAATGTCCAAGAGTCATACTTCATCATGTTCATTATCTTCATCATCGGGTGTTCTATTTTTGCTGCCGTCTTGGAGTTGAAGTTATCCAAATAGTACTGTGCAAATGGTGTACCCTGAATTGTGTCACCATCATCAATTAAAATGGTGTTTGGATTCTTCGCTCTTACATCTTTTACTACCGAGTAAACCTTTGCTATACCCTGCTGTGCTTCCTTCTGAGTATAGTAGTCAAAAGTAGCAATGTTGGCATGCAGGTCGCTGGTACCTAAGATTGTAACTGTCACCGCATTGTTGCCTTCCGCCCAGACACTGCCCATAGGCAGCAGCATAGAGAGGATCATGACTAGAGTAAGCATCCAGCTTAGTCTTTTGAAAACCTGTTTCATCTTCATACCCCCACAATTATTTTTACATATGCCAAAAACTTGGCTAATATGCATACATTATAATTATAGCATAATAATGGTAATGGGACAATTTGGATATTTGACAATTAAATCACATATTTTATATTGCTGTCAGGGAATATTTCCATTATATTGCTCCGGAAAAAATCCTCCATTTCCGCCAATTCTTCATTTTTATAAACATATTTGCCGTACCCGAACTGACCGTATTTGAACCTGCGCTCTTCCTCATTCATAGGTATATCGTTCCCTGGAAATATTTCATTGATGTTTTGCTTTGCTCTGGTAGTAAACCTATGAGATATAATCTCAAAGCTTATTTCTTTGTTGCTATACTTCCCTAACTTATCCTCCAGCTCATTGAGCATTTCCTTGTAATCCTGCTTCCAGCCGTCATAAAGTATCACCGGCGCAATTATGAAGCCCAAAGGGTAGTCCTGTGCAATAACCTTTTGTGCTGCAAGTACCCTCTCCTCCATACCCGCAGTCCTGTGCTCATATTTTCTGATTATATTTGCTGCATTCAGGCTGAACCTTACAGTTGTGTGTCCGTTGTGGTCAGCATCAAGTATGCCGTCAACATCTGTAAATTTGGTTACAAACCTGAATCTTCCATTTTCCTGCCTGCCAAAGAACTCGATTGTCTGACGCAGTGTCCCTGTGTATGGCTCTACAGGTATGGGATCGGAGGTTGCAGCACCCTCGAAATAGGTAACCTCCGGTTCCCTTTTCTTTATATAATCCAGGGCTTTATCCAGTATTTCGCCTACATTCACATATACCCTCATATATGGCTTTTTCCCAAGTTGTGTATTGAGATAGCAGTACATGCACATGCCCATGCAGCCGGTAGCCAGTGGGAGCTGATAGTGGGCCGAAGGCTTGCAGCTTTCAAAATTCAAAGTCCGCCTGACTCCCACTACAAGTGTATTTTTCCCTTCTGAATACGCTTGCTGCGGGGTTTTTCCAGGTATGCCGGTAACTCTGTTATGTGACTGCAGCATGATTATTTCAAGCTCCTTATTATCCTTGAATAAATCAAAGAGCTTCCTTCCCAGAGTATACTGAAGCGCATCATTTTCAAAAAGCACCCTTTTAGGTTCAAAAGGCATAAATATCTCTCACTCCATTCATAAATTTTTGCATGCTTTAATATATATTTCTTATTAAGCATGTATGCAAGGCGATAGGCCCGAGGCAATAGGTTTAGGCATAACTTCGAAGCCATTTTCAATCCCATTGCCCATAGCCAATTGCCCATTGCCTAATAATATTATCTGCAAAAAAAAAAATTGACTTGCGTCAATTAGATAATTTCAAAACACTTATTACAGGATAGTGATCCGAAGCCTCGCTTTCAGGCACGTCATATTCCTTCACCCTGAAATCGCCGGATGTAAATATATAATCTATCCTTTCCCTGATTTCATTGTTTTCAAAGGTGGGCTTTTCTTTTTCACCTTTGGTATAGGCTGCGCAATCCTTTAAAGTACCGGTTAGTGCGCCCAGCTTGTCCACACTGCTGTTAAAATCTCCCGCCAATATAAACCGCTTGTTATTACCGATAATTTTTTTTATTTCCGTAACCTGTTCTTCTCTCTCATATTGGTTCAAACCAAGATGAGTATTATATACGGTTATTTTAGTACCGGATACACTTACAACTGCCTTAAGCAGAGTCCTGTTTTCCTTTACTGAAGGCAATTTCACCACTTCATACTCCTCTATGGGATATTTGCTTAGTATGGCATTGCCAAACTGTCCGCTAATTATGTTTATACTTTTACCATAGGCATAATTCATTGAAAGCTTGTCCGCAATAAGCTTTACCTGATCCTGAAAGCGGGTTCTTACCGAGAATCGCTCAACCTCCTGCAGAGCAACGATATCGGGATCCGCACTCTTTATTGTATCTACTATTCCGTCAATATCAAGCTTGTTTCTTCTGTTTATCCCCCTGTGAATATTGTAAGTCATCACCTTAAGGTTGGACTTCCTCAGGCCGGTAAATTCATTAAACCCATTATACAGGTATTTTTTCTCCAATGAAAAAACAGGCATGCTTCCATACCTGAAATTCAAGAGTCCAGCAAGGATAATAGCAGTAAAAAGCAGCAGCAAACACTTCTTCATATGGATCTCCCTTATCAAAGTAAAGATTTGTGTATCATATTTGCCCTTCACAATCTGCTATATATCCATGTTAACATAATATATATTTATAGTAAAATGAATTTTTCCACTGCCTCCGCCACACCGTCCCTTTCATAGTGGCCAGTGACATAATCAGCTACGTCCTTTAAGCATTGGTCTGCATTTTCCATTGCAATTCCCAAACCTGCGTATTCAATCATACTGACGTCGTTTTCGTTATCTCCTATAGCAATTACTTCTTTTCTATCTATACCATAAAGTTCTGCGAGCATTTTTACCGCACTGCCCTTTGATACTCCTTTGTTCATGACTTCAAGGTTATCCTTTAAGGATTGGCTCACTGATACAATTCCAGTCTCAACTATTTCATTCCTGACATTTTGTATTTTTTCACTGTCCTGATCGACAACAACAGCCTTAAGAACTTCGAGCTTTTCATCCAATACAGATTTCTCCATGTCCTCAACGATTTCTACCTTCACTGCGTCATTTTTTCCCAGAAATTTGTTCCACTCCGTATACCTCAGTGAAATATTCACCAGCTTTTCCGCATAAATTGTATCTTCAGTGAACAAATGACAGAATATATTATATTTATGTGAAAGCCTGATCATCTCCCTGGCTGCTTCAACAGGCAAAAGGTTTTTATAAATCGTACTTTCAGTATTTAAAGGGCTTTCAAAAACTGCTTCCCTTATAATTGCTCCATTGCTTGCTATAATAGGAGTATTCACACCTAAAAGCCTTGCATAGATCCTGGCCGAGGTATAAATTCTTCCGGTAGCTACTACAACATGAACACCTCTATCTATTGCCTTTCTGATAGCTTCCCTGTTCCGCTCGGATACTTCCTTATTTTTATTAAGAAGAGTGAAGTCCATATCCAGAACCAGCATTTTGTAACTTGAATTGTTTCCAATCAATATAATCTCTCCCTGTAATTTTTTTGCTTGGGTTTATGTAATACACAATTTCAATATGTGTAGTTTTTACTTTTTAATATAGAGTATACCAACGGTCTTGGGTCCGCAATGGCTTGAAATAACACAGCCTGCATCAGTTATAATTACTTTGCTTCCCTTTATCTCTTTTTCCAGACTGCTTTTCAACAGTTCTGCCTCCTCCTGATCCATAGAGTGGGTAACAAATATCCTGTCCTTTAACATTATTTCCTTATCCGCCAGCGCATTTTCCAGCATGTTGCCCCGTGCTTTCTCCCGCTTTCCTCTCAGCTTCTCTTCAAGTGTAATACTGCCATCCTTCACTGTGACAACAGGTTTTATCTTGAGCAGCCCTCCTATAAAACTCTCAAGAGCTGTGCACCGTCCGCCTTTATATAGGTAGTCCAGAGTGTTTATTATAAAGCGGGTTCTTATTTTGGGTACAAGGTCTCTAATTCTGGCTGCTATTTCACCAACTGCAAGGCCTTCATCCGCATAATCTACTGCCTTCATGACAAGCAGCCCGATTCCCGTTGACAAATTCTCAGAATCTACTATTTCTATCCTTCCGCCAGGGAACTCCTGAGCAGCGAGCCTTGCACTCTGAATAGTCGTCGAAAGCTTTGAAGATAATCCTATGTAAATTATATCCTCCCCGTTTTCTATATGCCTTCTGAATGCATTTTGAAAATCCAAGGGTGACGGGGCTGAAGTCTTTGGAAGAACGCCATATTCCTCTACCTTTTCGTATAGTTCCTTAGTGGTTATATCAATTCCATCCCTGTACGAAGCCTCGTTAAAAACAACATATAACGGCACAATTTCAATATTATGCTGCTTTATCATCTCGCCGGATAAATCACTGGTACTGTCAGTAATTATCCTCACATTCCCCACATTAAGACCTCCAATAAATGAATTTTACACTTTATATATTTTATATCAACCAATGCCAATTTCAAAACTTCAAAAATCAATAAATTTTGTTTTTTTTGCCAATATGTAACCGGAGAATTTGATAGAAATCACCATGCACATGTTAGTAAGCCCGTAGATGGGTAAAAAAAATAAAATCTGATAGCTGTCTATAAACAGTTATCAGATGAAGTAACCTGCATTATTATAATTTGGTGCGCGAGGCGGGATTTGAACCCGCACGTACTTGCGTACACTAGACCCTGAATCTAGCGCGTCTGCCAGTTCCACCACTCACGCCAACGTAGATATTATATCATGATAATTTTTAAATTACAATACACATTTTTTGCATTTTTAGCTTTCTGCCTTGCATATTACCGGCCTAAGATGTATAAGTCTGCAAAGAGTTTAACAACTCCTGCCTTCCTAAGTGCCAACCTCTTAACACTCTTTCTGAATCCTTCCAAAGCCCGTTTATCCTCTGCGTTTAATTCAGCTTTGCCGTACCTGATTTTTTCTACAATATCTGTGACACTGTCTATGTTGGGAAACCTTTCCTTATAGTTGTGTCTTACCCTTTCCATGAGCTCCCTCAATGTTTCATCAGGTGCTGATACAAAGCCCACCTTCTGCAAATACCATAGCACATCCTTTATATATATGGAAGTATATCTTCTGTCCTTGTATTTCCCAAGACTTACTTCTCTGACCATCCATTTTATAAATAAATACAAAAATCTCAAAAACAATATTAAAATAAACAAATCTGAAACAATGCTGACAAAGCCCTTGTTTACCCTTCTTGAACCGCCTTCCGCTCCAGTTCCGCCCGTCTCATCCTCCATATCCTCCAGATCCCTGCGTCTCCCCGAAATGCCTGAAACACCTGTTTCAACTTCAGCAGTGCTCTGTTCCGTTTCAATCTTTGTTTCCTCCACAACAGCTTCAGGCTTTTTGAATTCCAGAACAGGGTACTGTGGTGTGGCTTCAAAGGTTATCCAGCCATAACCGTCAAAGTATGCTTCTGCCCATGCATGGGCATCCGTACCTCTGACATTTCTCACGGCAGACCCCTCATACCTTGATATGAAACCTTCTACATAGCGGCCTGGTATGCCTGATGCACGCAGCAAAACTGCCATTGAAGTCGCATAATAAGTACAATAGCCTTCTTTCCCTTCAAACAGGAAATAATCAACAAATTCCCTCCTGTCAGGAAGCCTTGATGGTTCCAGCGTGTATTTATAATGGCCCCTCAAATAACTTTCAATCGCCATCGCTTTATCAAAATTATTGTTGTAGTCCTTTGTAATATCATTTGCAAGTTTTTTTACTCTATCCGTAATAGTGTTGGGGAGCTCGGTATATTGTTTCTTTTCCTGGCCTCCCAGTTCTTCAAATCCTACTTTTTTAAGTTTTTCCGGATCAATATAGGGTGTCAGACTTTTTACAATATAGGGTTCGCTTCCGGTAATCAGTTTTGAGGAATAAACCTCCGAGTTTTCATCAGCATAAATACGGTGCGCGCTATCCTGCACTTCATATATTGAATACGGTGCAAAGATTGTTGAGGTCAGGAGCTTCTTATGAGTAATCTCCAAGTTTTTTTCATAGGTTGAAATTCCCTTCGAATATGGTATTTCCATCGGGTAGCCGGAGTTGTATTCCTTATATGAACTATTTGTTTTATTCCAGCTGAAGCCTGTATATTTATCCTTTACAGCACCTCTCAAATACAAAGTTTCTTTGCTGTCTGTCTTGACAGTCATCATTACCGAGTTATCCATCATTATTGCCCCGCCGAGTCTTCTGCCCTTATATCCGGCCGAACTCAGGCTGTACCTGGAATTAAATCCGTATCCAAAAGTATCTTCAGAATCATTTCGCCATTCCGCAATGAATGGGAAAATACTTATTACCTTATTGTTAAACCATTCCCACCTCACCGGGCTGATGTTTAAAGGCAGTGCAAGAGTCAGCAGAATTGCAGCCGATATTATGAGGGCAGAGCTCAGCATCCAGTTGAAACCCACATTCCCCGCTACAATACTTTGCGATTGCTTCCACTCCTTAAGCTTCTTTTTATATACATGGTAGGAATACAGCATTATTGAAGCAAGAAGAAACAGAATGAGGTATAACCTGGCTTTTTCAACATATATAAACCAAAAGAAGGTAAGTGCTGCTGCACCCAGAAGTATAAGCATAAAGCCGCCTTTGCCGCTGAATGTGATAAGGGAAACCAGCAGCACTGTCAGGACGATATAAATTATTGCAAAGATGTAAGAGTATTTTTCCTCGAAAAAATTGTATCCGACTATATAACCATAAACCCAATTAAAGAATCCAACTGCCTGAGTCCAAATATTACTCTTAAGCTCCGGATTTGTAAAGTACATATACGTCAGCCAGACTAAACCTGCTGCGATTATTGGCAGTAATGCCGCCGGGAATATCAATGCTCCGGCCGTGGATATAACAATGGCAAGGGTATAAAGCGCAATTTTAAAAAGAGGTACTGACATGCCTGTAGAATCCATAATTGCCAGATTCAGGCTCATTACTATTAGAAATATTATGATAATATAAAAAATCAATTCTTTTATATCTCTATTTTTCATAGCGGCCTCCCAGCACCTGCCTGATATCATCCTTCAAGCCTACGGTGAATACCCGGAAATCACTACCCTTGAGTATCTCAAGGTTTTCTTCAGCTTCTTCAATGTTTTCAAATATATAGATAATAACAAATTCAATTCCCGAGGCTTTAAGTGAAAGGAATGTATCCATGAAAGGCTTGTCGATATTGGAGGTTATAACTACGATGGTAGCGTCCCAATCCAGCTTTCTGGCTTCCCTCTTTACAATATCCTGAACGGGTATATCCCCGTTTGCAGACAGTTTGCTTACTGTGTCCATGAATTCATAAAACCTGTTTATACCCTTTGCGGACAGGCTGACCGGCATATCTCCCTTTGCAATGAAGTTAACGGACATGGAATTGGATAGGGCATATCTTATAATGGAAACTGCACATTCAGCCCCTTTTTCTTCTATATCATCAGCTGTTTCTTTGTTGAAGCCTCCTGCGTATAAATCCAAAAATACATTCAAATCCGCAGTGGCATTCAACTCAACATTTCTGACAAAAAACTCCCCCCTGTGGGCAGTCACTTTCCAGTGCATCTTTTTGAAGCTGTCCCCGATGGCATACTTTCTAATGTCCTTTGTACTTGCATAGTCTTCGTATGCATTGTGCTTTACAGCTATAGTGCCGAACTGCTGCCTTACAGGCACATCAATATGCTTCAGCATATGCACCTTGGGATACACATGGAGGTACACCTCATCATCGAATACCTTTCTCCATTTGAAAAGTCCGAATATATCACTGAATTCTACTTCAACAAAGCCTATCTGGTACACTCCCTTGTGTTTGCAGACAAAATCTCTTGCTATGGTTGCTTTTATACCCGGCATAACAGAATGGATATACGGCTTCTGCTCTTCCCCCGTAAGACGCTTTGGCAGATTTGCCTTTATATTAAGGTATGGGATGGGAAGCCAGCCTGAGTTGAAAAAGTCCATCGTCAAGCTGATTTTATCCCCCGTCATCACACTGCCGCTGCTCTTCCATACTATACTTACAAGACTCTTGTACGAACTTCTGCCCGTTATGTATGAGTCAAGGACTAGGAAAAATGCCATAAAGAAAAGTCCGTATATATATATTCCACCCGTAAAGAGAGCAATAACAAATAATATCAGCAGCAATACAGCAGCCTTAAAATTAACTTTAAGCATATTTGCTCACCACTGGTACCCTGATGTTCTTAACAATTTCTCCAAGTACAGTGAATTGATCCTTTCCCTGCACTCTTGCCTCAGACTTGAGAATAAGGCGGTGGGCCAGGGTGTTGTTCACCAGTTCCTTTACATCATCAGGTATAACATATTCCCTCCCCCTGATGTAAGCAAGAGAACGGCTGTTGTCAAACAGTGACAGTGTTCCCCTTGGGCTGCATCCGAGGTAAACATCCTTATGGTTTCTCGTAGCCTGAACAATCTGCACTATATAGTCCTGCACAGAATCATCCACATGCACGTTTTCTATCTGCTTCTGAATGTTCAGTATATCCTCTATGTTTATTACAGTTTCCAAATTGTCAATAGGGTTTTCTCCCTTATATTTATCAAGTATTCTTTTTTCTTCGGTATAACTCGGATAGCCCATTGATATTCTTATCGCGAATCTGTCAATCTGGGCTTCAGGCAGCGGGAAAGTGCCTTCATACTCGATGGGGTTTTGTGTAGCAAGAACCAAAAAAGGCTCGGGAAGCTTGTAGGTGTTGCCGTCTACCGTTATCTGCCGCTCCTGCATGGCTTCCAACAAGCTTGATTGTGTCTTCGGTGAGCTTCTGTTTATTTCGTCTGCGAGTACTATATTTGACGTTATCGGTCCCTGCTTAAACTCAAATTCACCCTTTTTCATATTAAAAACAGTGACCCCCGTAATATCCGATGGCAAAAGATCCGGGGTAAACTGTATCCTTTTGAAGCTGCAGCCAATGGATTTTGCAATTGCATGTACAAGGGTCGTTTTTCCGACTCCGGGAACGTCTTCTATAAGCACATGCCCGCCGGCCAATAATGCAACGAGAATTTTTTCTACTACCGCTTGCTTGCCCACTATAGCCTTAGATACATTAGCAGTTATTTTTTGAAGTATATCCCTGTCATAATCCATATTTTTTCCCCCTATCGCACCGGAATATTATGCTTTGTTAATCGGACACGCCTTCAGCCAGGCTGTTCCTATTCTATTTTCTATTCTATTTTATATCGTCAGATAATTCAATCAACTAAAAGTGAAAAAATTCTAAAAATTTTTTCACAATTTGTAAAACTTGGGAAAACAAACACATGAAAACGGCAAAATAAAAGCTTGGAGGCATCGAGCTTCCTTGCTTTTGACTGATTCCACTTTGGTAGAATGTCCACTAATAAAAATGACCGGCTTCATTGCTGAAGCGGGTCATGCTTACTTTTTACTCTGTTCTTTTACCAAATACCACTGCTCTCTTGCAAGCTTCTCAATTTTCGGATTCTCCTTTTTTTCCGGGCTTGCTACAGCTTTGCTGAACCAGGTTATGGCATCATTCAGCTTACCCAGCCTCCTAGACAACTCTCCCAGCAAATACAGCATTGATATTTCATTAAGGTTACCTATCGGCAGCTCTTCTGTATCAAAGGCTTGCATATAGTTTTGATAAGCATAATTCAAAAATACATTTTCCTGTGCATCTCCTGCAAACCTATATAACCAGGCAAGCTTCAGGCAGAGAGCTGCAAGCGCACTTGCCTTCGCTTTTCTGAGTTCAGCGGTATGTATCGCCAGTTTAAACGTAGCAATTGCTTCATTCAGGTTCCTTTCTGTACAAAAGCTTCTTGCAACCACTCTACCGGAAAAGGCTTCCTTAAGAATAGTGATTTCCGCTTCCGTAATATCCTTGAAAGAGCTTTCAGATGCAGCATATGCACAATGAGGACATATGAAAATTTCATAATACAACGGATTCAACCCCGTGTAATGCGTACAGAAATCCTCATCTTTTTTCTCAACCTTGCAGGCGCTTATTTTTGCTTTTAGCGAAGAAAAATCCTTGTTGCATATAGGGCATGTAAATTTTTTCGAATATAATGATCCGTCCATATCAAAACTCCAGTCGTAAAATGATTATAAATGTATAATACAATTATTTTAAAAATTAATCAAACTTAATTATGGCAGCTATATCTTATCAGCATGTATAATCATGGAATTATTGTTGATTTTGATTTAAATTTTCACCTGTTGGATTTTCTGTTTCCGAAGGCTGCGGAGGATTTACAATCATAGTGCCTACCCTCTTGACGCCATTGGCAACCCTGTACACGCTTAAAGGCAATTCTTCAGTAGAAATCTCTTTGCCATTTTCCAGAACGGTCCTATAGCTTTTTACTACATAGCCTGTATAGGCTTTCTTTTCCTCAACTTCCGTTCCCAGAGGCAGGGTCGGATCTTCTATTATCTGAATCTGTGGATCTGTCTTTTTTACAACCTCTGTTCTTATCTTTACTGTTCTTCCGGGATTATCATTACGTCCGTAAATACTGAATTTTACCCAACTGCCCTGTACTTCACCATGTATATATATGGGATAATTCGTTGTATTCTGGAACTTTAAGTCAATATAATCCTCAGAGATGGTAGCATCCCTTCCTAATGCCACATAAGAGGAAGGCAGCGAATGGCTCCTTCTTTCCACTATCTTCATATCTGACAAAAGTGCTGCATTATATAGGGTCGACGACACCTGGCATACGCCTCCCCCTATCCCCGGCACCAATTCGTTATTGATTATAACCTTTGCTTCCTTGTATCCAAACTTGGCGAGTCTTGGTCCAACAGTCTGATTCAGTGAGAAGATTTCTCCCGGCTTTACCAGAACATTGGAAGCACTTAGAGTGGCTGTTTTTATATTATGCGTTCTATCTTCATCAGCAGCATTGAATTTTGTTGAGTATTCTCCCAGTCTATCCTTTATATTCTCAAGGTCAACCCTCTTTATCTGCGGCTGCAGAACATCCACAACCAACTCTATTTCCGCAGCAGCAACCTTTTCTACCTGCTGTTTGATAAGTTCGAAGGACTTGCCTGCATCCAGCTTTATGCCTTCAGATTCATCCGTAATGACAAAGCCTTCCTTTTTTAAAGTAATTGTTGCATCAGTTGCTTCTTTATCAATGCTCTTTGAAATATCGGAAAGCTTATTGTCAATAGCCTGGGAATCATAAGCGAAATTCAGCTTGATGTCTTCCCTTTCGAGCTGGGTTGTTATTACATCAATGAACCTTTTGAGGTAATTCCCTTTATGGCCTATATTGTAAGCTTTTGTTAGTGCATCAGCATAATCATACTGGAACTTCATTTCACCATAGCCCAGTTTCCACGCTGAATCACGGAACTTGAGGTTTATGTATGATTCCTCAATCATCGGCTCAAATTCTGCTTTGAGCCTTTTTTCTGCTTCCGGTACGGTCAATCCCCCAACGTTTATTCCGTTTATTGTAATATTTGAATGAATCTTCTCACCACTGACCATAATCACGCCTAGAGCCATGGCAGCTATTAATAAAACAATTATTATACCAATTCCAATTTTTGATACCTTGCTCAATTTACAACCTCCCACATTATAATAAACAGAAATAATATAAGGATTTACCATAAAAGCAAATATTATAATACAAGCTTTTTCTATATATTATATAC
>JBLNDG010000013.1:0-41541 GCA_050261415.1 Caulobacteraceae bacterium
TTGTCCCTTTCCTTCAAAAGCAGTTCTTTAAAATGCTGAAGCTCATTTCTGTCCATATAATATGCCTCCTCGTGTATTCATCGTATATGGTCCTGAACTATCTTTACGATTTCTGCAATAAAGCCTCCAATAAAGGGAAGATTCAAGAGAACTGCCTGCCTCAGGAGATAAAGCACTGCCGCACCAAGTACGGTAAAACCTATTGCTGTCCCAAGTCCTCGTGCAACTCCGCCGATAAAGTTGTTCCAGAGCAGGAATTTGGGTTTTGTCATTATGTTTACATAGTCGCCGATCTTTGCCTTCTCCAGCATCAGTGCGATTTTCTCCACCCTGCTCTCCAGCTCTTTAACTTCAGTATTATCGCTATCCATAGATATTCCTCCCGAAGCTTTGCTCCCCATTAAAAGAAAAAAGTCATAAACTTTATAACTTTAGGTTATCAATATTACACATAAAATATGCATGAGCCGCTGTCTGCGCTCATGCATAATCATTTTTCCTATTTATTTCTGATATCATTGAAACACTCTTTTGTTTCATTAAGACGCTTTGCTACAGCATTGAACTCTTCATAGCTTAAAGACTGTTCCCCATCTGAAAGCGCCTTTTCAGGGTTGGGATGCACCTCTATCATAACCCCGTCGGCTCCGGCAGCCAGTGAGGCAAGCGACATAGGCAGTATCAAATCCCTTCTTCCCGTTCCGTGGCTGGGATCAACGATTACCGGCAATTTGCACAAATCCTTGAGTATTGGCACAGCAGCTATATCCAGAGTGTTCCTGGTATAATTATCAAAAGTCCTTATTCCTCTTTCACAGAGCACAATCCTTTCGTTACCCTCATATGCTATATACTCTGCAGCCATAAGAAAATCCTCTATCGTTGCAGCCATTCCTCTTTTTAAAAGCACCGGCTTGTCTGTTCTTCCAACTTCCTTGAGCAGTGAAAAATTCTGCATATTCCGCGAACCTATCTGGAACATATCAACATATTTATACATAAGATCCACATCTCTTGGATCCATTATTTCCGACACTATAGGCATTCCGGTTTGATCCGACGCCTGTTTCAGGTATAGAAGCCCCTCTTCCCTTAACCCCTGAAAAGAATAGGGAGAAGTGCGCGGTTTAAAGGCTCCGCCCCTCAAAAGCACTGCGCCGTTTTTCTTAACATAATTTGAGGTTTCTATAAGCATCTCGAGGTCCTCGACAGAGCATGGCCCTGCAATGATTATAAAATCTCCGCCTCCAACGGAAACACCTTTTACATCTACTTTAGTTCTTTCGGAATTTTTCCGTCCTATAAATCTAATGTCCATGTTACGTCCCCCCGTACATTGCAATAAAAACTCTTTCACCGGATGTAACAACCGAATGAAAGAGTACATTCTAAATATCCTTCAAAGTTGAATTAAGGGCTTCAAGTTCAGATTCCAACAGGGTCTTGAACCTTGTCTTAAATACCTGAACTTCTTTTTTCATTTCCTCGTATTCTTTATTTACCTTCAAAATGCTGCTATTGGCATCCTCAATTATTTTTTTAGCCTGATCCTCTGAATCTTTAATTATCAGTTCAGCTTTTTTTCTTGCATTTGATACGATATCCTCCGCTGTTGTCTGAGCAATAATCAGTGTGTTCTGCAGTGACTTCTCCATACTGTTGTAGCTCTCTATTCGCTCGTTATCTATTGATATCCTTTCTTTTAGTTCGCCGTTTTCCTTGTATAGCCTTTCATAGTCTGCAATTACTTTATCCAGAAATTCATCTACTTCGTCTTCCTTGTATCCTCTGAAGGCCTTCTTGAATTCCTTGTTATGTATATCCATCGGTGTTAGCATCTTTCTTCAACCTCCATCATAGGTATTTCTTTATAACAATTTTCTCCCTGTCCTTTTTTGTAGTACCCGCTACTCCCTCAAGAATTATTCTTCCTCTCCCGCGTAATGATATTACATCACTTTCCTTTACTTCTTTGGAAGGACTTTCAACAAACTCCCAATTAAGCTTTACCTTGCCTCCTTTAATAGCATCAACGGCTTTAGCCCTTGAAATGCCAAAACCGCTGCTTATTACACTGTCAAGCCTTAAGGATGCAACTGTAGTTGTAATAGTCTTAAGCTTTTCTTCCTTTTGCTGAAGTTCTTCCGCAATAGAAACGGTTACCGGAGTATTTCCCACCTTGTTCAGGTTGTATAGCAGGTATTGTGAGATATCTGACAAACATACGGCATACGCCTTGCCATCATCCAGAATAATATCTCCAATCTTTTCCCTTTTTATTCCGCTTCCCAGAATGCTGCCGAGGAAATCACGATGTGTAAGTTTCTTCTTGTCTGCATTCCAATTTATCAATAATATTGAAATAGGAAGGTTATCATCATCAAGCTCGTAATCTTCACTGAAGACCATGCAGATACATCTCTCACTGTTTTCTGTACCGCCATAAAATTCAAAGCCTATTCCATCGCACTTGCTAAGAATAGTATCTGCTATTTTCTGCTGCCTGGGATCAAGAAAGTCGGTACTCTTGAGTGAGTAGCTCCTCCCGCAGGCTTCAGCATATTCCAGAAGTTCATTCACCAGAACACGGTCTTCATAGTCCTTGTAATTATCAAGTAATGCATATTTCTTATCCACGTTATACCTCTTAGAGGAAAGTATAAATCAAAGCAAGTATCAATGGTTTTACAATATAATATAAGAATAATAGCGAAATTAGCGGCGATAAATCCACCATCCCCGTATTTAAGCCCAACCGGTTTGTAAGTCTTCTGAACGGCTCAAGCAAAGGGTCGGTAAGCTGATATATAAGAACTATGATTCTGTTGCTAGGATTGTAGCTAAACCATGACAGAAAAACCCTAACCAAAATCATGAAACTAAGGAATTCAAAAAAATATGAAACAGTGCTGCCTAAGATGTATCTCATTATACCACTCTCAATCCTTTACTATCACTTTAACCAGCTGAAAATTCCTTCTAAATCAAAATCCTCATCACCGATTGAATTTTTTATGTTGCCAAGTACGTCAACATTGGACGGAGCTGCCAACACTATGCCGTTTGAAATCTTTTGCGCTGTACCATCTAAAGCGTATACGGCACCGCTTATGAAGTCAACCATTCTCTTCGCTACTTCTTTATCCATGTTTTCGAAGTTGATTATAACCGGTTTCTTGCTCTTAAGGTCATCGCATATGGATTGAACCTCATCGTAATTAGTAGGTTCTACAAGTACAACCTTCATTGGTGAAGTTGCAGTATGTATGTTCACTACATTGCTCTTCTTATGTATACCCGTTGTTACAGCTTCAATCTGCGGTTTAGCTGCTACTGCTACTGCAGATTCTACTGCTTCTGCCTCCTCTTCGCTTCCTTCTCCTATTCCCATAAAATAAAGTACTTTGTTTAAGATGTTGGATGACATAACCATACCTCCTTATATAATATTATAATTTCTTTTTCCGAAGATGCCTGTTCCTACTCTAATCATGTTTGAACCTTCCTCAACCGCAATCTTGTAATCGTTCGTCATCCCCATTGATAAAAATTTCATCTCTACATTGGGGATACCGGCCTTAGCCAACATTTCAAACTTTTCTCTCAGTTTTCTGAATACCGGTCTCACCAACTCCCTGTCCTCATAATTGGGAGCTATAGTCATAAGGCCTTTTACCCTTAAACCTTCATATTTTGATATTTCATTTATAAAGCTGTCTATCTCAGAATAATCAATGCCGAATTTTGTTTCTTCATTTGCAACATTAACCTGCACCAGTACATCCTGCACTCTGCCCAGTTTTTCCGCCCGCCTGCTTATTTCCTTGGCAAGCTCCGTGCTGTCTACAGAATGGATGAGTGCCACTTTATCTATTATATATTTTACCTTATTTGTTTGTAAATGTCCTATCATATGCCATTTGACATTACTCTTCACATTTTCATACTTGGCCATTATCTCCTGTACCTTATTCTCTCCGATATTGGTTATGCCACACTCTATCGCATTGTTCATCCTGTCCGTATCTACAGTCTTGGTTACTGCTATAACGGTTATGCTATCGGGGTCCTTGCCTGTCTTTTTGCATATATCCCTGACATCCTGGAATACTTTCATAATGTTGTCATTAATATTTTGCAAAGTTAAACCCTCCTATATTTTATCGGTTAAAACCTGATTTTCCTTAACCCTTTTTGTAGTAGTAATAACTTCATCAAAGATTTTCAACATATCAGTGCCGGGTTTAAAACCCGCATCCTCTTTGTTAACGTTTCTGACCAGCTCTTTATCACCTATGGGAGTCATTACGGCAACAGGAACAAATTTGACCAAGCCGCTTTTAACTACATATACTCCTCTTATGTTATCCTTTACAACAATACTTTTGGATGAGACAACAAAGCCTTCATAAATATCCTTAATTATTTCCACCTTGGCAACCCTCTGTTTGTAAAAGTCCTTGATGTATTCGCTGATTTTTACAGTTACCAGGCACTCATCCCCGGTTGGTTCAGATATATCATAAACTTCCCCGTTAACTACTGTATTGTCAAAATCGCCGAAACGAAGTTTTATCTTTTTCCCTGGTTTGATACCTTCTATATTGTTTTTATCAATAATACTGCAAATGTACCATTCATAATTGTCAACAATTTTTATTCCGCTTGAAACGGTTTTTTTGTTGCTTTGCCTGCTTATGTCTGCTGAATTAATGAGCTCTTTTATATCCTTCAGCTTAAACTCCTTAAGGTGTGCGGGATTCAGCACCTGCTCATAGCCGTCCACATTGAAGCTTACAATCCCAGAGTTTTGTGCGTATATGTCATCAATATTGTTCTTGTAAATTTTCTCCAGAGCGTTCTTTTCTTTAACAAGCTGTTCGAGGTTTTTACCAGAAAAGCTGTCGCTTCCATATATAAGGGATTTTTTGTACTGATCCGCAACAAGGTTGGCTTTAACTGTATCTAGTTTTTCATAATTACCTGATTTAGCTATGTCCTTCAATTCTGTCACGTTGTCATTTATGCTTTTTTCAATTCTCTCCTTGTCTTGCGGAAAAAAATTATTGCTTGCTTCTGCTTGCTTTATTTCTTTTATCCTATCGTCAAGCTGCTTGATTTTTATTGCCATATTCTCATCAGCTTGATTATTCTTCATGATTTCAAGTATCTTTTTCCCGAAGGATACCCTTTCTCCCTCATTTACCTTGTAGTTTACATCAACACCTGCAGGCAGTGGATTCACCCATTCGGTTCTCAAGATTAAAGCCTGAGCTGTTATTGAATTCTCAACAGAGTCATATTTTACTATTTCAGTTTCAATATTGAAAAAAAGAAATCTAATTGTATATGATAAACAAATAAATAAAAACAATACGGGAAATATATATATGGATGAAAATTTACTCTTCTTCGCTTTCATGGTATATTGGCTCCTTGTCTGGTACATTTGTTACCATTGTAAGCTTTATCGGTCTGTTCAACTTATATAATATACCACTTTATGGATTTAAACAAGCTATAAAGTGGCTAAAATGCAGAAAAATACTGATTCTTAAACATGCACTCCATGTAGATTAATTTTTAAAAAATAGGCTCTATTTATTTAAAATATTAACTTGCAGTTTTATTTACATAATAGTTTATAATTCTCCATTTTTTTGCATATTCCTTCTAAATTTAAACAATTTGTAAAATTAGTGCTAAATTCCTATAGTGTAGTGCTTTTGATGTGCATCAGCCTTTGTTTTGAGGGTATTCCGGAGTCACATATTGGCGAAGCTCTTGTCCGGGTTTAATTGCGTCATATATTTAGAACTGCTGCATATAATTTGGTATTGAAATTTGGTCATATATGTGATATATTTTATGAGTACCAGAAAAGGTACTACAAATATCTGGGTGTGGCGCAGTTTGGTAGCGCGCTTGAATGGGGTTCAAGAGGTCGCAGGTTCAATTCCTGTCACCCAGACCATCTAAAGAATGTTTAAAGCCTGTAATTTCAATGATTACAGGCTTTTTATATTTATATTTTTGACTGAATAAATATTAGTTTACTACCATTTTGCTACCAAGGCTAATCTACTATTAATATTATTTTTTATTCTGGTTTAGGAAACCACAAGCATACGCAAAAAACATCCTTCAGATGTTATTTGAATGTTTCTGCTAAGTTAAATTGTCCCCCGGTTGCTCAGTGACATATAATGCACTCATAAGGTGAGACACAAAATCCAAAAAGTAAGTTATACTAGAACTATGAGAAAAAGAAATCATTACACAGCCGAATTCAAAACAAAAGTCGTACTGGAGATTCTATCCGAAGCGGCAACTCTAAATGAGATTGCAGCCAGGTATGGAATCAGTCCGGTCGTGCTGAGCCGATGGAAACAGGGATTTCTCGAGAAAGCATCAGAAGTATTTAAGAAAGGGCCTTCTGATGCGGAAAAACAACTTGAGGAAAAGAATGAACACATTGCACAGCTTGAGCGTAAAGTAGGTCAGCTCACCTATGAGGTGGACTGGCTCAAAAAAAATCTGAAGAAATTCTCGGACCCGACTGGAAGAAAAAGCCTCGTTGAGTTTGAGAATCCCAATATAAATATAAAGCGTCAGGCGGATCTGCTTTCAATCAACCGAACCAGCGTATATCGTGAGGCTCCTGCAGAAAAGTCGGTATCTGAAGAGACTCTGTTCATAATGCGCAGAATTGATGAAATTCATACGGCACATCCGACCTGGGGATACCGGACTATCACTGATATTATTCGCAGGGATGACAAAATCCTTATCAATCGCAAGAGAACAAGGCGGTTAATGCAGCAAATGGGTGTAGAGACAATCTATCCGAAGCCAAACCTGAGTAAAAGGTATCACGCACAATACATCCGTCCGTATTTGCTGAGAAATCTTACAATAACCCGGCCTAATCAGGTGTGGGGCGTTGATATTACATATATCCGTATGAGAAAAGGATTCATGTATCTATTCGTCATTATTGACTGGTACAGCCGCTGCATTGTTGATTTTGAGCTATCTACAACACTAGAGAAAACCTTTGTCATGAACTGTCTTAAAAGAGCACTAAGTCACCAAAAACCTGAAATTATCAACAGTGACCAAGGAGGCCACTTTACAAATGCCGACTACCTAAAGCTCTTGGACGAAGCTGAAGTAAGAGTATCTATGGATGGAAAGGGACAAGCCCTTGATAATATACGTACCGAAAGATTCTTCAGAACCTTGAAGTATGATCTTATTTATGTCAATGAATTTGAAACACCAAGAGACCTCAGAAAGGCTCTTAATCAGTATATCCAGGAATACAATACCTACAGGCCACATACATCGCTTGATGGACTTTGTCCAATTCAAGTATATACCGGGAATGCTATTGATGTTGCCTAAACTTGCACATGTCGGTGGGAGCCAATATTCCGGGGAGATTCACCCGCCCGAAATAATCGAGTCTACGTTCCGATTGTACTGATCCGTAACATTTTGTAGCGTTTATGCCGCGAAAGCCTCTTTACAATGAGTATGCCATGTTAGGCTATTTGCTAGGCATCAACATCCTTGCAGAGCACTACTCCCTGCTCGGCAATGGTGTATGCCGGCGATGCCTAAATACATGGCATGAGAGACTCGTTGTAAAGAGGAACGTGGAATAAATGCGAGGATTATAGGATTATTCATTAAATTCAAACACGAAAGGAGATTAACTTACAAAATCATACTTCGTGTCTTGACATTGGGGAGCATTATACTGTCAACAGTAGAGACACTCATTGGCTTATGAAATTCTTCACTTGTCTTTCTTGTTTCGCTGTAAGTTCTTTTTGCCTTATCATTATCAGATTCAATTTCTCTCATCCGGTTGATTGTATTGTTCAGATGTCCTTCTACATTAGCATCCTTGCGCATCTGCCTGTTTATCATGTCAGGCCCGTACTGTGCCGATCTTACCATCGTGATTGACATTGACAGTATGTCCAATATACTGTCCCTCTTCCATATGATTCCTCCAACAATTGCAATTTGAAATATTACTACCGTCAGCCATCCATATTTGTCGGACATGTTGAACATCACCTCGTTAAAGGTGAAAATTAAAGCAATAAAAAACGAGAGTATAATCTTCATACTCCCATACCCGATAATTTTGGAGGCCCAATTCTGCAATGCCCGGAATCCCCACCAGGGCACCAATGCAAGCAGAAAAATAAATACACCGAGAAGCGATATAAATATCATCAGTGCCTGATATACCAGCATTACTGCTACAACAAGACCTATGAGAGCCATCATAACGAGGATCGGCAATGCATAAAGGGAAATTTCCGCAAATCTGTACAAACCCCATACATATGTAAATATCCGTTTGTCTTTTGCAAGGCTATCAATATAGGCCTGACGTTCTTCGGACCCTACGGGTTTTGTTAATATTTCCTCCTCATGCTCCCGTGCCATGCTTGCGCTGCCGAATTCTAGAATCTGCCAAGGCTTATGCACAAACATGTCCCATATGCTGTTGCATGCCTTAATTGCCGCAGAATCGGAAGATCCCATACTGACAGTGCTTGTTCCCCCATCCGGGTTTCTGATTTCAACACCCTCTATGCTTCCATAGATGCCCTCCAGTATACTGGATGACAACCCCTGCGAAAATTTATCAATACCAGCCAGAATATCTGACGGATACATGAAATAAGCATACGCGAGAGCCAGAATTATAACAGTCTGCAGAATAGCCTCCCATACCTGCGTCTTCTGGTCCCTGACAATCTTTGCAACATAGAAAAGTCCTATGGTTGCAATAACCATGATGGTCAATTCATCAAATACAGTCACTTTCAAAGTTGTGGTAATAGTTTCTATCACACCGGAAAACAACTCAACCAGATTTACTTCATATGCAAAATAAACAATTACAATAAGCATATATGTCAGCATAACCTGGACATAAAATAACACATTTGCCATTACGTTCAGTATGATTAATGGAAAATTTGCTATTGTCCTAAAAGAAAGCTTTTGACTACCCGATTCCAGGTCAAGCCAATAGTTGTACTTCTGCATCTTTGAGTTCTCCTGGTTGAAAAGCTCTTCAATATGCGGAAGCATCCCCCCACCCGGCGGTTCATTCCCCGAATCGGCAAATATAACGCCTATATTCAAACATTCTACCACAAACATCAAAATAATTAATGCAAGCAAAGCTTTACGCAGTCTTTTCAATTTCACCACCCGCCTTTTTTTGTGGTGTGGTATTAAAGGCTTTCTTCTCAAGATGTTCATACACTGCATCAAACTTAAGCTTACCCACTCTACCATCCAAATCTTTGAATAGGCATTCGCCATTTTTAAGGTTTTTAATCACGTCCATATTGTCGTCAGTGGCTTCCAGATCCAAGAAGTCCAGCATCCTACGGATTTCATCATTGTCGTTGGCCTTAAAGCAGAATTTGTATGATACATTGGTTTTTATTCCTTCACCTTTCATATCCTTTGTGGAATGGCCAATAAACAAGCATCCTGCAAATAATGCACGTCCCTCACGTATCAATGCGTTCATCATCTGATTTCCCTGCACTGTACTGGATAGAGCCCAAGCTTCATCGAACAGAACCACTTTGAAAATACTACGGTCCATATGCATGAACTTCCTTGCAAAGCTGGCTATCGGCAGCATCAGCACTGTTGACAGAATCTCTTCGGGTGTATACTCTTCCTTAGGCTTATCCGGGCTCGGCATTGTAAGATTCTGAATCTGCAGGACATTGATCTTTTTGTTGAAGCTAAGCGCATCTTCCGTCCCGTCTCCAAAAAGCAAGCCGGCCATAGCCATGTTTCTCATTTGTTTTATTCTTCTTGCCGCCATTATTGCATCGTTATACAATATATCATCTGCATCAAAATTCTCCAGTTCCTTTGCAAGTAGAACCATACAGCGATTATCAGCTTTTTTTACCTTGTCTATGGCTTCAGAAATTGCAAGGTACTCCCTATCGCTTGGATGAAGCTTGAATATTTCTGCCAGTATTGATAAAGCAAGATATCCGGCTTCGTCAGGATCATTCCTGTATATCAGCCAAGGATCCAATTTTCCCTTGTCCTCCTGTGCTGATGACAGCGTTATGATATTAATCTGTCCTTCAAACTCAGGCAGGTCATGCAGCCAGTTGCTTCTTTCCCCTTTTGGATCCAAAACCAATCCCATTCCACCATATAGCACACTCAAATAGAAAAGCAGATTTGCTCCAAATGATTTACCTCCGCCAAGAGTGCCTATAAATGCTGCGGACGCTGATCTGTTCATCAGACACGCCCTTGCAAGCGAAAGAAAAACCATTTTTTTCAATGTGCCCGTATGTCCTATGTACGGTCCGATATTATCGCCTAAAAGCCGTGTGGCCCCAATTATCCCACCGGCCAATGTCCTGGGAGGCAGTTGCTGGATGTAATCCGTAACATATCTCCCTGTGCCCGGAAAAAATTCCATAAATAGCTTAAACTGGTCGCTCACAGGCCGCTCAATAATAAAGTTGCTGTCTTCATACAAACCTTTTATAAAATTTACGTTATCCTCCAATTCTTCCTTGTTATCTGCAAAAACACAAAATGTGATGCTTGCATTCAATATGGGCGCCCGTGTTGCCTTCAGTTCGGACTCAAGCTTGTTTGCATAGTCTTTACTGTCCAGGAGCTCCTCGGGGAGCTCCTCGTCACTATCCTGAATATGCTTGATTTGTGCATCGATTTCCCTCTTCTTTTTCGTAACGTTGCGTATGCTCTCTTTGTATTCAGTTGTAGTAATATGGATGCAAACCTCCGTCTGCACCGGGTAATCCTGAAGTACAAACAGCCACTCATTTCCAGGGAAAATAAGCCCATCCGGTATGTGCGTCACAACCATAAAAGCCTGATATGAGATCCTATCCCCATGATGTACTTTAATCATTCTGCTTTCCGAGCTGTCAACCAGTCCTTCCGTGAGAGTAAGTATGTCGCGCTGAAATGATCTTATTGCAATTTCGCCGTGCTTAATAACCTTTTCGTGGTAGGGAGACCAAATGTTGTTTTCATCCCCACGCAGCTTTACTGATCCCAATCCTCTGTAGAAAGGTCTCCTTATAAGCCACTGTATGTCATGCTCGTTGCACTCTGTCAGAGCAAGGCGGCTGCTTTGCTTTTTAAAATATTCGTCCGCCAGATTCTGAAAAGCTTTGATTTCTTTCTCCATTACATCAAAGTATTCAACACCTATCAATTCTTCGAACCAGTGAACCGGATCCTTAATAATATACTCAAAAGCATTTTTTATTTCTTTAAGTATGTTGTCAGTAATCCGAAGCTTTGTTTGTATATATACGCGATAATCATTTGCATCACCGGATTCCTTAATCCTGCTTTTGAGGTATTCCTTCGTTCCTTCTGCATGTGCTTTTGCATATTTGAACATAACATCATCCCGGTCAATTTGCTCCAGCAGCGTCTTGTAGTGTTTGTCGATATTCTGGCTTATAGGTATTATCAATATTTTTGCTTCAACACCAATATTAGCTAAAAAGCGTGCTACTGCATTAAGGATAGAGATCTTGCTTTCATCTGACTTATAATCATAATTGAATCCTGTCAGCTTAAACAATGCCCAGCACTCTTTTCTTACATTGTTGAAAATAAATTGTCTTTCGAAATATTTGACTGGAAAGTCCATGCTTTCTTTCCTCCAACTTGTCTGCCGGCATTTATGGCCAGCTTGGTCTTGTTGACAATCTTATCGGTCCTAAATATTATTGGCGAAAGAAACTTTATCTTTTTCCCCGCCTCATAAGGCCGAAAATGGTAGTATTTTTTGGGGTTCAGCTTGTATATGATGAAATCAACAAAGAATTTATGCGGCATCTTGCCATCAAGCTTTTGTTTGGTAAGAAACTTCATTATCCCGTAAGGCACCATAACATATTTAATGACAAAATGGAGATTTCCGTATAATGGAATTAATTTAATCATCAATATGCTAATAGCGACACTGACTGTAAAGTAAAGAACTTCATTCGGACTTACAGGAAAAAGAAGTTTCAAACCTTCTATGGAGTAAATTTTCTGGTCAATTCTCCACACCGACTTATATGTCCGCAGTATTACATAGTCCTTCTCTTCAGTCATGGCTTATTCACCCCGCAATTATCGTGATCCGAAAATAATATTCCACAGAGTAACTCCCAGATCTTTCAGTTTTTCAGGATAATATACCACTACCAATACAAACATAGCCAATACAACGAATCCCCCAAACTGCACAAATTGCCTTTTTGCAATGAACTTAACAGCAAATACGGCAATAACAGCAAGTACAATGTACTGAACACCCTGCAGCACCCAGTCTTTTACATTTTCTGCCCAGTCGTTGCCATCTGCATACACCGTCATTGTTGTAACCAGCATTATTGCAGCTAGTAATATCAAACTAAATTTTTTCATATTAATCTTCCTCCCTATTATTTAAATTACCTGTTCTGGCATCGAATTGCCTTATGTAATACCTGGTCTCTTTTTTTTCCATCACAACATGCATACGCTGTTTTAACGCCTGGTTTGATATTGGGTCAACAATTGTAAATTCAACCATAGCAAGATACTCGTTTTCAGTCGGGCCCCTAAATACTCTGAGATTATCCAGGCTTTTATAACTGAATGCCCCTTTCATTCCTGCAATTCTGTTCGCCGGATCCGACAAATAATAAAGAATCTCGCTTTCTGATCCCTCAAAATAGGTTTTTATAAAGTTGCTAAGCATTTCTCTAATGTTGCCAGTGTCTTCCACTGTTTCTCCTGAGTAAGGTTCATACTTCACGGAGGCCTTCTCCGGCTCCGGTATAAATATTGGAATATCTTCTACCACATATTTTCCATTATCTTTTCTGACCGGCACTCTAATATATACATCTCTGCATTTTTCCTGCTCCACCATAGGTTTGTCCGGTTCAGCCGCAGGGGTTTTTATTGTATACTTAAGCTTTGCTTTTACATCAATATTCAACTGTTCAGCAGAGTACCATTTTACAGATAATGCAGTTGCATCTTGTACTACGGCTTGTCCTTGTATATTATTCATTCCGTAGTCGTCCAGGGAATCAAGATAGTACTTTGATATTCTCTCATTATGCTCATTTCTATCAAGAGAGCTGTATGTCAGATATTCACCGATAAAGTTTTCTGCAAATGCAGCTGCTTGCATTTCTGTCTCAAATCTCTCAATTCCAGCACTTTTTGTGTTTTCTATCAGTTTAGTCACATCTGTACTGTCATCTGAATAGAACAAGGTTCCTATTCCCCTGAGCGTAAGAAAACCAATCATGAGCCAGAACATAGCCCTGCCGATTTTCCTTGGCCAAATCGACTTTATCTTCTGAACCGGTTCTTTTTCAACCACCTTTGATTCACTTGTCTTCTTGATCCGTTTTATCATGTTTCATATCACCTTCTGACTCAATTAATCTTAAAATATTTGGCAAGATCTTCTGTTGTTATTTTGGCAGGTCCGTTTTCTTTGCTAACTCCCTGTTGATGCCGCCCGCTAACTTTCTTTTCATCTACTTTAAACATCGTCTTCTCACGGTCTAACATCGGCAAATTATCCGGTTTATCCGGTTCGACAGTTTCTGATACGTCATTCCCTTTGATTTCATATACCGGTTTATCCTTCTTCAATGTATCACTGCTAACAGTACTTGCCGCGGCCTCCTCAGTTTCTTCTTCCCCATCAAATGACAGCATGCTGCCAATTTGGAAATGACCCCTCTTCAAGTACTTATCCTCGAACATAAATGCCTGAAACTCAACAATATCTGCACCGACAGCATACATAAAGCGTCCCCTCGTATCACTCAATTCAGCTGCTTTACTACTGCCAAGCACCATTTCTGAGGCCTGCGGGTCAATCATTCGCCCCGATATTCGAATGGGGAGGTTGTTCTTTATCTGACCAGGAAGGACCCTTGCATCAGGCCGCTGAGTAGCCATTATCATATTTATGCCGGTTGCTCGCGCCAATCTCGCCAGTGTTCCTAAATATCCCTCAATCTCGGAGTAAATCTGTTTTTCTTCCTTGCTTAAACCTGTTTTATCAAGCATTTCCGCAACTTCATCCGCAATCAGTATTATCCGGCATAGAGTTTCCCTGCCTTTTGGCTTCAGATTGGATGGAAGACTGTTGTACTCTGCAAGATTCTTTACGTCCAGTTCGCGGAATAATCTAAGCCGTGCCTCATTCTCACGGATAAGCTCCTGCAATATTTCAATAACACGTTGTCTGTCCGTAACAACTTCACCGTATTCTTCGTAGCGTTTTGAAAACTCAACACCACCTTTGAAGTCTATCATATATATCTTGGCGCCTTTTTTAACACATTGCCATAGAATACAACGTTCAATAACCGACTTTCCTGATCCGGTTACTCCTGCAATTAGGGCATGCGGAACCTTATTAAGATCAAATACCACATCTTCCAGCATAGCAACCCCCACACAAATCTCGAAGTCCTTTTCTTTAATGTATTCATCCGACCATGGTATGTAATCCTTCAAACCTTGGTCTGACGGTATAGTATGCAGTTTAACAACCTGCTTTGAAGTCTTGGAATTCTCAATTTTTATGATGTTACAGTCAAATATCGTTTCCAGCTCAGTTGCTTTAGCCTTCCATTCACCAATAGGAATATTTGAGAGAAAAGATAGTATTATCTTCTTGCCTTCCGATATTTCACCCAGATACTTCGGATATTCAACCTTTTCCACTACCCTCCCGTCAAGGCCGATTTGCCTGCGCTTACCCTTGGCATAGAATCCTATCATCTCGAATTTCTCTTTAAAAGAGTTAATATATTTAATTCTGTCTTCTCCCAGCCAGTACAGATAAATAACAGGAAGTAGAGGAGAAGCATATGCCAGTATACCTATAGACCGGAGTCTTTCAGGAATAAGCTCTGTTATTTGTGTTTTACAACAAAATATAGCAGTCGCAATTATAATTGAGGCTGCCAAAACGTAATACCGGTTTTTCTTTTTGGGCAATTCTTTTAAACCAAGGCTTAGTGCTTTTATTAATGCCCCTGTGCCTGTAAAGATCTTTATGAAATAATTCCCTACAAGTTCCAATTCTCTTTCAGCATCATGCCCCAATCAAATCACTCCTTTCCAGGACAGCCATTACGCTTGCCCTTTCTTAGATAAATGTCAGTTGTACTCTTCTTTGCATGCCCTAAAGCAAGGTTTACTTTGTTTTTGGCTTCAGATCTGCTTGCCCCCTTTTCCATCTCCCTTCTCAGCAGCTCCTTGGCAAAAGCACGTCTCAAGTCATGCATTTGAAAGCCAAGCTCCTCTGCTTTTGTACTTAAGTATCTTTCAGAATAAAACAACCTGTCATTTTTTGTTTCTCTTATTAATTCCCTAATACCGGCAACCAGGTATGGATCATAAAGTGATGTGACTGTACGGTCTTTTCCCCCTTTTCCATCCACTACATTTATCACTATACTGCCGGCATCTGAAAATTCCATGTCTTCAGTTCTGAGCCGTGCAATTTCAGATACCCTCAGCCCGGCTCTCAAGCCTAACCTCATTGCCAATCTGAGTCTTTTGTTATGCAATCCGTTAATCTTTCTCTCTATTGCAGAGCTGCTTAAGCCTGAACCGGATGCCGTAATTTCATGACGGTATCTGCGTGCTTCGGAAAATAATTTCTTCTCGGCGTCCCCGACAATCAAAGCCTTTTCCATTCTCAGCACACCTTTTTCGAATTGCCTTATGGCAGACAAATATTTAATAAACTGCCTATAGTCAATTAAAAGACCTTTTGATTCAAAAAAATCAACAGCAACGGATCCTTTAAAAGACTCAATTCTATCTATGGACCTGCTTTTAAGGTAATCAGCTATTATACTTATGCAGGAAATATAAGTCTTTACTGTTGTTGTGCGGAATCCGTTCGATTCGAGATAGTCAGCGTACTTCTCAATCGCAGCCGAACAATCCAATACTTCTCCCCTCCTCTCTAATAACCCGGATTTAACCGGTTGATGATATGCCTCCCTGCGGGAGGTAATGATAATAGGTACCTGCCCATCAAGGCAGGTACCTATTATCATAGACGATGGTATAGGATATAGTTGTATGTGGCAACCACCAGGTTACCACATACAACTATATCCTATACCTATTCTAAGCAGTGTAACCAAAATCGAAATTTCAGTTGATATTCAAATACTTTTTAAAAAGTTTTTTTATGGTAACTTTGATATATAGTATTTTTTATAAAAGTTACCATTAAAATTACTACTTTATCAAAGCTCTGATTGTATTAATAGTATCAAGGCTGAAGGTTATTACTCTCAGGGATTGCCCATTCACTTTAATAATGTTTGTATTTCGTGCCTCAAATCCGGGAGTAATTATCCACCGCAGCTTTCTATATACTGAGAGTAGTTTTTTCTCATTAATATTCGGATTTACTGCCTTGAGAACCATTTTGAAATTATATGGATAAACATTTATATACCGTCCCTTTTTTGTGGGTATGAGTATTCTCTCTTCAGGTCCTTTATCTTCCTGCATCCTTGATAAAATATCAATTGTATCTACCAATGCTTTTGCACATTCCATCAACTCCATAAAAATCCCACCTATACAGCTCATTAATCAACAAACTCAACCGGTGCTCTGCCGAAATATTTAAAATCAACATTTCGCACTCCGTGAGCAAACTGTTCATCATTCCCAAGTCTTGATACTATAACCTGTCCTTCCGGATGCCGACTATCCCGGTATCCATATCCTCCCGCATGGATAAATAGCGGTATGCCGTCAGCATCATCTCCTATATAGATGCCCACATGCAGAGCCAGCCCTCCATTTTCATAAGGATTTGCATAAAAGCCCAAATCTCCGATTCGGAGTTCTTCCACGTCAATAGGCTTACAAACCGCATACTGGGCTGCAGCACCCCCACCGCCTGCCATGCCTGATAAAGTCTCTCCTATCAATTGATAGTAAACCCAATCAACAAATCCGCTGCAATCCAGTCCAAGAGGCAGTACCTTGCCTGAATTCCGATTGCCAGGTGCAGTTACCAAAGTTGGGTTTCCCCATTCCGGATTGGCACCAAAGTTTTCATATTTCCCACCCCAGAAATATGGCAGTCCAATTACCGATTCTGCTATTTCAACAAGATTTTCCCTTGTCCTTTCTGTGGACTTTATCTTAAGCGTTTTATAATAATCCATCTCAGGCAAGCTATAGAAGATTGTCTCAAAATCAAACAAATGATTTTTACCTGCATAGTCACTATACACATGATCTTTATTTTCATATGTATTGTAGAAGTTCAGTACAAAATTATAGCCTTCTTCAAGGGTATCCGGATCAAAGCCTTTTGAAGCAAGATATGATGCCAGGCGTTCCCCCTCCTGTCCGTATTGGCTAATATTGCTCACTTCTTCGTATATGTATGTATATGTCCCTCCGGAGCCATCGCTTTCAATATCTTCTACCCACCGGTAATCGTACTTGGCCTGTGTCATTAATGTCTTGACCTCTACAAGAAGATATACATCAATGGATGTTTCATCTACAACTGTCTTCGTGTATGTCTCTCCTGTTTCTTCATCTACCTTTTCTACCTCATATTCATGAATTATTGTCCTATGGCTTTTTTTATAGTAAAAAAGAGGCTTTACCTCATCGGCAATAGCACTCATTTTTTCCTTGGTTTCCGGAGTATCCTCATATTCTGTTCCGGAGTTCATGAAGCAAGCCATTATAACACTATGCACCAGCGTCCATTTGTTTATATACTGCATATCGTTGCCATAGTAGTCGGCCAATTTGTTTAACAAAGTACCGTTGCAGTATGTACCTTTAATATTTGATTCATTCGTTATTTTAATTAGATAGTCCTTGATCAGCGGGTCCTGATCTTCGTAAAATGTTAAAGCGCCTTCCGAAGGCATGGCCACCATGGCTCCCATTATTAACGAAGAAAACAATACTATCAACAAAAAAGCGCCTAAGAAACCTGCAAGCAGCTTTATAATCATCCTATATTCGATTAGTATTAATATAAGACTTCTCTTTTTCCTTTTTCTCATGTTTCACCTTCAATTCCATTAACATTTGCAAAAAATAAAAAAAGGCACAGATCGTCCCTTGTAAAATTTCCTACCTTTTTGTCATGGATTGATTAGAATCTTAATTTTTTAGCTCTTTTATCATATTGAATACTTCATAATCTACTGCTATTACCCTTTCGGCCTTATGCCCAGTCCACTGCACAGAAGTATTTACTTTGGAATCTGCCTTAATAAGCTTCAATCTTTTAAATACACTCAGGCAGTCCTGAACATTGTCAGTTTGGTTTTCCGCCAGGGCTTGCCTGAATACTGCCGGTTTTATATTAAGTAATGTTTCATCCGGGTTAATATAATAAACTTCACCATAATCATCAGACAGAATACGCTCAACTGTTGTAATGAAAATATCTATATATTGAATCAGTTTATTATATGAATCTAAACCTACACCACCCATCAGCATTCCACCTTTTGCCATGTAATTAACATCTAAAACTTTACATCGTCATGCACCATCATTATATGAATATTATAACATATTTTAAAAATAATTCAATATATGTAATTAACTTCTTTATATTATGCTTCCTCTCTTATTACCCGGATGCAATCAGCTATAAACCTTTCAACCATTGACATGAATTCCATCTTATCCATTTTTCCAGCTTCAATTTGCTCCAGCATCATTTCCCATATTGCCGTCAACTCGACAGACTTAAGAGGCTCTATATTAATCGATTCAATTAACCTTTTTCCTTGCTCTGTAGCAATAATACTCTTGCCTACCCTTCTCAGATATCCTCTTTTTAATAATGTTTCAATGATTGTCGCCCTTGTAGCCTCAGTACCTATCCCATGCCCTTTAATAGCATTTTGCAACTGCTTGTCCGATATAAGGAAGTGTGGATTTTCCATTATTGAGAGTATATCAGCCTCAGAATAATTCTGAGGTGGTTTTGTAGTTTTCTCGTGAAGTTCGTAGTTTACTAATGCCACTTCAGATCCTTCCTCCAATGTAGGTATTAAGTCCTCAACTTCGTTTGAAGCCTCTTGGTAAACCTGTCTCCAGCCTTTATCTACAACCCTTATGCCATTTGTAATAAAGCACTCTTCGTTAACCTTTGTTAGAACCCTTACACTGTCATATACATAGGCAGGAAAGAAATTAGAAAGCAGGTTCAGGACCACTTCTTCAAAAAGCAGCTTTTCATATTCGCCGAGCATATGGTATACATTAGAAATTGAATTATTCATAATCGGCATAATAGCTGTATGATCGCTGGCTTCCCGATCATTAACAATACTTGAGGGAATCATAACCGAACCTTTACCAAGTATTTTCCTGACTATACTTTCAAATCTGCCAAATGATAGTATATTTAGCAGTGATTCCAATCCTTTTGCCATATCAGAGGTAATGCTCCTGGAGGAAGTACGCGGATATGATAGGATCTTAGCTTCATACAGCTTCTGTGCAATATCAAGCGTTTGTTGGGCTGTCAAGCCATATTTCTTTGACATAACCCTTTGCAGGTTTGTCAGGTTAAATAACCTTGGTGGGTTAACTTTCCTGCGTTCTATTGATATTTCAGCTATGCTGCCTTTGGCATTTTTAATCCTTTCTATGATCTCCTCTGCCAATAATTTGCTTTTTATCTTCGAGGATTCACTTTGCTTGTCAAACCACAATCCGTTATATGTCACATCTTCTTGAATAAAAGTTCCCTTTACTTCCCAGTATTGTTCAGGCACAAAGCCGTCAATTTCCTTTTCTCTCTCATATATCAGCGTAAGGATAGGTGTCTGGCATCTGCCAATATGCATAGGTTTACCACTCCCATATATCTTTGATAGACTATATGCCCGAGTCAAATTGATCCCAAGCAGCCAATCTGACTCCGACCTGGCTTTTGCTGATTTATAAATATTATCATATTCGCTTAGTGGTTTGGCTTCGGAGATAGCTTTCAGCAATTCCGTATCCGTCATCCCGCGCAGCCATATCCTTTTAACCGGCTTATTAGATTTGATTTTATCTAGTATCTGTCTGCCTATCAGTTCTCCCTCACGGCCTGCATCAGTTGCCAGATAAATCAGCGATACATCATTTCTCATTATCTGATTCTTAATTGTTCTAAACTGGATGCTGTTGGTCAATTTCAAATCAAAAGAGGCAGGTATTATAGGCAAATCATCCAATCTCCAATAAGAGTACTTTTGGTCGTACTCCTCAGGCTCCATAAGCCGGAACAGGTGTCCTACCGCCCATACAATAACAAATCCACTGCTTTCAAACCATCTGCATTTTCCCTGTACAACGGATTTTGCTCCAAGCACACCGGCAAATTCAGATGCAACACTGTATTTTTCAGTCAATATCAGTTTCATACTTTTCATCCTCCTTGCGATTTCGAAATAGAGGTTCCATACTCTAAGGATTTTTCCGGCATACTTCCAAACATATTCCTATTATTCCCATCCAGCGCTAATCGGGACAAATATTCATCAGACAGCAGTGAAGTCGTATACTCGGATATGGCGTTAAAAATGCAGCTCTGCAGATAATTCGTAGGATTGCCGATTTTGGTTCCGTACGCAGCAGCCCTTTGCATTTTTTGCACAGCAAATTCAATCATTTCGCCGTTTAGTTTCTTCATCCTTTCTCTTACAACTTCCAAAGGCAGTTTAAGATTATTCCGGGCAAACTCGCCGTTAAAATATAAATTCTGTAATGCCATTGCAATTGCATTGGCCATATCCTTGTCAAAGTAAACCTCTAAGCTGCAATTATTTATTATTTTGCTGATGCAATTGATGTCAGCTTGTTTGATGTTTCTATCAGCAAAATCATTCACTGCAGGTTGCTGATCTGATATGCTGTGAGTAGGTGTTCCGTCATTCAATCTGTCAGTCTCATCTTTACGGGCAGACTGACAGACAGACTGACTGTTAGTCTCTGTAGTAATCTCTGTAGTAGTCTCTGGTATTGGTCCCCCCAAATTGTCTAAATGGATTAGACAACTTGACCAAATGGATTGGTCATTTTGACTAAATGGAACATACATTTTTGTATCTTCGATTTGGTCATTTTGACCAGATGGAAATTCAGTTTCATTTTTATATGTTTCTGATAAACAATCAGCTATTTCTTCATCGCTTGATACATTGCAAAGATAATCATCAACTAGATTTGTCAAAACATCATAATCGATACTGTACCATAATGTCTTGTCAACCTTACTGCGGTTGTAATTTGCTACAAGTACGATGCCAGTTTGAATAAGATTTTTAAATGTTCTATCTACTGTCTTCAAGCTCCAAAAGAAAAGCTGCTTATGCCAATCTGCCATAGTATTATATACCCATTTACGTCCATCTTTAACAAAGTCAGTCTTGTTAAGCCAGTAATGAAGCTGCTGAACTACAATTGCTTCATTAAGCCCTATTGCCGCAGCAAGTGAAGGCTGAATAACCAAAGGGTTTTCGTCCAATAGAAGCTTCGCCATATTTTCCCCTCCTTTACAAGAAAATCACGTTCAGTGTATATCCTTTATCAACCAAGGCTTTTTCCAAAGCATTGAAATTTACCCGGTACATTCTGGTTTTCTCAAATTTATATTCATCACTGCATTTTTCTTCTACAAAGTTCTTTTCAATAAGTGCGCTCAGTTTTTTTCGAATCGTCTGCACTGAATCAATTATCATAATCTCTTTTGCAATATCCTCAGCCCTTTTATAAAACCAACCTTTAGTTAAAGTCATAGTAATATTTTTACCGATTGAATCTGCTCTTTTTCTCTCAGCCATAATTAACTCATCAAGTCTTATAGATATTAAAGTTTCATTTACCAGACAATTCAATATTAATGCTTCAGTTGCATCATCAGTTATTGCTATCAGTTCTTCTTTTATTACCGCTCTTTTCGGTTTCATCTTACCACCTCACCTCAGAACTCATAATAAAAAACATATAACCCACCCTCAGAGAGAGTGGGCAAAAATCATAATATGTTTACAAATTTACGTGTAAATAAGTTTATTTGTAAACAAAATTACTTGTTTACTTATTTACACGCATACTTATTTTTTTCTGTTTTGCAAGCTCGATATATCTATCAGGGATATATTGCATTAATGCGTTCATAACAATTTCGTATTTCGACATATCTTCATAGAATGCCATTTGATCTATAGCTTCAATATACAGGTTTGTTATGTAATATGTCTGTCTCCTTAATTTATCACTATCAGAATCTTCCAGAGATGACTTGGAAATCTGATCTGATAATTTTGCATCCTTTGCACCCAATATAAATGAATCCAGACTACTACTGTCAATATTTGGCTTCCTCTGCATTCCGCAACCTCCTTATGCTAAAGTCCAAGAATCCCCTTGATTTCGCTGTATAAACTGCTTATTTCGTCTGCGGCTTTACCTTTTGGCTGGTACTCTATGACTCCCATGCCCTGGCTTATAGATTTTTTATAGTCTACTCTGGAATAAAGAACAGTGTTTATCAGTTTTATGTCACTTTCAGCTGCCAACTCTTCCAAGGCTTCTCTTGCTTCTTTAGAAACTGTAGTATTTTGTATTGTCTGATTGAAAACAGCATAGGCTTGAATATCTACATAAATTCTTGCCTCCTTCAGCACTTTAAAGGTATCCTCTGCCGCCCAAATATCATACTGGGAAGGAAGTACCGGTATTAAGAGAATGCCTTTCGAGGCTGCCGTAACAGCAGACCTGAATAAAGTATTATCCCGTCCGCCTGCATCTACAATTACTACATCAAAATTACTGAAATCATTAATATCTTTGTGTATTGTAGGCTGTGTTATTGATACGGCTTTTATATCGTCGGACTGACGTATGGCTCTGAATGATAGTGAACTACCCTGCGGATCAGCATCAATCAATAGAGCCCTCTTGCCGTCAAAAACTGCATTTACAGCAAGATTACACGCTATAGTGCTTTTCCCCACTCCACCCTTTTGATTTACTACCGAAATAACTTTCATTACATAACCTCCCTTTTATTGGTTCAGTTTCATGTAAACATGTTGATAAGTAAATAAATAAACATGAAAACATATTTCCTTGAAAACCTATTTACATTGCGGATATTGCGACAAAAATACTAATTAGCACAGCTGACGCTTCAATCAGTTTCCCGAATTCACTGTTCATGGAGAAATGAACAGGAAACCTGAAGCGTACAGTTAGAGGCCATAATAACTGAAGGCCCTTCACATTAACCATGTCACATACCAAGTGTGACAAGTATGCTATTGCAAATCCTACGAAAACGTGCCTATATTCCATAAAAGGAATAGAAAAAAGAAAAACAGCAATTATGCTGTGTGTAAAACCTCTGTGACTGGATATATATATCAGCAAAACAACTATGGCAGGCAGTAATAGCTTAATATCTCCGGCATTATATGCATAATACATAATGAAGCAAGAAGACAGTAAATAGATTAGCTTTTTGTAATGCAACGGTACAAATGAATTTATCATACTATCATCTTCATCAACATCGGCTAAAACGCTGCCTACCAAAGATGCTGCCAAAGGAGCTGCACCATAGTTTATATTAAGCTGTCGGAAAGCTGCAAAAGCAAGAGAAGTTCCTATAATTGCATGAGATATACCTTTCATTAAAAACACCTACTTCCCTTAAGGTGCATCAGGCAGAATAATCTGAGCATCTATCGGCTCCTTAAACTTAGGTATACATTTACCGCCTAAGTGTTTGCATTTCTTCCCGTTTCGTATGATGCACTTCCTATAATACCTGCAATTAAGAAAACACTCGATTCTGTTCTCATGCATATTGATTTTTTTACTTTTCACTTACTACACCTCCACTTAATTTGTTTGATTACTTAAAAGTAAGTTTCTGCAATGAAAGATTACCAAATAGAATCTCTCTCACAATGTGATCTTTTATGTAAAAATCAGGAAGACTGTCTTGTTTATGTGGTTTTTTTAAGAAATATAGCGACTCACTTATATCTGTAACCTCTGCATATAAAACTCCGTCTTTGTAAAGCTTATCTCCTATTTCAATTGAAATATCATCTATGCAAATTTGCTCACATTTCTGATTCCCGCTGTCCAATTTAACACCTCCCATAAAAAAGTCAAAATAAAAAAAGCCTCGATATTAGCTTTCTTGTAAGTATATGCTATGTTATTATTAAGGTTAATAATATGCTGTCCGTAGTTTAGAGATTAGAAACAACCCTTTGAGGTGCTGTTCCATCAAGGAGAGCTACCTTCAAATCCTTTATCACGAGCCCATCCAGGGAATTATTATCCGATGAGCAAAAGTGAAACTCCAAATCGTAGCCTTCGTTCTGGAACTCCTCTCCAATTGCTTTCATAAAGCTCGACTTTCCTACTCCGGGCCCGCCTTTTATAACAAATATCCTTGCCACATCCCGCGGGATTATATAGTCATAAAACGAGTAAAACCCCTTGCATGTATTACCCCCCGGAAACACTTTCTTCACAGTACCCTTTTTTGCCATACAGATGCCTCCATTCATTTATTAAAACAATTCATTATATGTTGCATCTGCGCTTAACGGTACTGTTTTAAAGCACATCTTCTCAATATGCCGCGAAAAAGATTTACTCAGTACCGTTTTTATTCAAATCAAATACCAGCGTTTTTATTACCGCGAAGTATTCCCGTACATAGCAGTTAGGCCTTATGAGGATAGGAGTCGCTGCGGGCAAGGGGCAGGCTTCAAAGCCTAAATGTCTTGCAATAATCATAGACCTGAAGATATGAAAGTCATTTGTTACTATTGCAGCGCTTATGTTTTCGCCAGTACTTCCTTCTGCTAAAACAGCCTTTGTATATTTAAAATTTTCATAGGTGCTTGCGGATTTTTCCTCTTTTATAATTTGCTTACCGCTGATTCCTTTGGACACAAGATAACGCTTCATCGCTTCCGCTTCGGTTATTGCTTCTCCCTTTCCCTGTCCTCCTGTTACAACTATTTGAGCGCCAGGATTGCTGTGTATGTACTTCAGGCCTTTATCCAACCTGCTTTTTAGGGATAAGGAAAGCTGCTCCCCTCTGAGCCCTGAGCCAAGGATGATTATATAGTCTGCGCCGTTCTTGCAGGCAGAAACAGGTGGAGCTATAATCAGACCCTCTATAATAATGAAGGATACCAGCAAAACAGAACCGCCAATAAGGGCCAACTTTCTCAACTGTTTCGGTAGTATTGAAAAAATGCCGTTTTTACCTGATAATCTTCTGCCCGCTGATATCAACAAATACATTCCTGACAGCAGGAATAAAATATTTGCTCCCCAGAACATCAGCAATGAAACGAAATAATATAACAGTAAAAGCACACCAATAACTGCAATGGCAATTCCCGATACCTTCTTGTTTTTCAACACGCTGCCTCCTTTGCCGCTGTATGTCTCAATCCCAGAATTTACTTGTACATCCGCTATATGCTATAATAATTCTTGCTGCAGATCATTCATAACTTTTCCGATTTATTATATATAATACCGGTTTTACAACAATTCAACCGATATGCGAAACCATTTTTATTAAAACATGGAGGACAAGAATAAATGCTAAAATACTTTATTGATGGACTTCTGCTTGGTCTTGCCTATGTAGCTCCGATAGGGATGCAAAATCTTTTTGTCATTAACTCAGCCATAAAATCCAACAGATTAAGGGCTTATCAAGTGGCTTTCATAACGATATTTTTTGATATTTCACTCGCGCTTGCCTGTTTTTTCGGTGTGGGAGCAATACTTGAGAAGATTCCTTTCCTGCGTTTTGCCGTATTGCTGGCCGGCAGCATTATGGTGGTTTATATAGGCATAGGCTTGCTTCGTTCAAACCCCGATGTTTCAAAATCTGTTAATGTGGATGAACCGCTTTCCAAGATTGCAGCTATCTGTTTTACCGTTACATGGTTCAATCCTCAGGCTATAATTGACGGCACTTTACTCCTCGGAGGTTTCCGGGCATCGCTGCCTGCAGCTTACGCCAACCTGTCAATCCTTGGTGTTGCCGTTGCTTCTTTTACCTGGTTTACAAGCCTGGCAACAATCATATCCATATTCAGGGGAATGATCGGGTCAAAACTCCTAAAGGCTATAAACATTGTGTGCGGAAGTGTAATAATCTATTACGGTTTGAAGCTGGCATATACCTTTGTAAAAGTCTTGTTATAGTAAACAGGGATAGGGTGGTAAATCCATCCTATCCCTGAGAACAGTATCACATATCACACTTTTTTTGCGGATAAGGTACTTCTAATGTTTGGGTACTTTCTGAAGACAGAAAAACATGAAGCTGCGATTTTTCAAGATTAAAGTTCTGCAAATGAATCACAGGCCTGAAGTTCTGAGTATTGATAAGAAGATTACTGCTAAAAGCATCGTCATCATATTTTGCATGTAGAATATCAGCAATTATCAGAGTGTGATCTCCCGCATCCATAAGCTTGAGAACCTTGCACTCCAGGTTTGCCCTGCACTCCATTATGCAATTTGGCTTAATGTAGACTGAAGGTATGCGGGTAAAGCCTGATCTGTCAAATTTATTTTCCTCGAACTTTGTTGAAAAAGAGCATTGTATCAGTTTTTCTGCCATGGTCATGTCCGGAATGTTGATACCAAACTCTCCGGTTCTTTCTATATTTTGAAGGCTTTTTTGCTTTTGGGGCTTGCTGAGAAGTGCCAAAGCCACCCTTGGAGGCTTATGAGATATCGGATTGATCCAACTGAAGGGTGCCACATGATCCGTATCATCGTCGTTTTTTGTAGTACATAAAATGGGACGACTGGGTTGAAGGAGGAACACGCTTTTGCATAAATCTTCACTTTTTATAGAAATCCTCATCTGTATTACCCCCTTCTACTCGTCTACCGCAGTAAGCTTGAAAACTATAGTGTTATAAGGGTCAGGACATGCAACCACTGTTGAATCCGGTTCAGCCTCCCATGGGAATGAACCGCCGTATTTCAGCGACTGTGCAAAAGGGAAAATTGCATTATACGCCCAGCCGCAGAATTGGCTGCCTGTAATATCCAGAACAAATTCATCCCCTAATTTGAGCCCCAGGTCACAGCCTTTGCCTCTTGATTCAATAACTTTTGCTATTACCTTTTTATCAGCCATCCTTTTCTCCTTTCGAATACAATACTGGATTAGCCTCCTACCAACGCTTCGAACATTGAAACATTATCACCGTTTTTTAATATCGTTGTTTTCTTATCACTTTCCGAGAGTTTTGTGCCATTTAAAACTACAAGAACTGTAGGTTTCAACAAATCCTTCCCGAACTCCTTGGATAGCATGATCAGGAAGTCAGCGGCAAGGACACCTTCAGCAATATCCATTTCTTTAATATGGATGCTCCTTATTCCACAAAGACCGCTCCCTATTTTCAAAGTTATCTTTATCATACTAAAACCTCTATTTGCAGTTTTTTTCGACTATATATTCAGCAAGTATCCTTACTCCCTTTTCTACCGTCTCTTCTGAAGATGCCAAGGATAATCTTACATATTGCTTCCCCGATGGACCAAATGTAATTCCCGGAGCTACGGCAACCTTTCTGTCTAACAGCAGGTCCTTAGCAAATTGGCTCGAATCTTTACATTTAGCATTAACCCACATGTAAAATGCTCCTTTGGGTTCAAAAAAGTCAATGCCATATCCACTGAGTATAGCTGCTGCCTTCTTTCTATTCTTGTTATAAGCCTCTTTCATGTAGTCTATGCAATCCTGAGGCCCGGTGAGTGCCGCCTCGGCTGCTTTCTGGAATGCTGAAGGCGCACATGAAACATAGGCCTCCTGCATTTTTGTCATTTGGGATATTATGCGCTCGGTGGAGGCAGCATATCCAATTCTCCAGCCTGTCATGGCATAGGTTTTTGACATGGTATAAATTGCTACCACCCTTCCATCGGTGTCGTAAGGCAGTGCACTGATGTGTTTTCCCTCAAAAACTATCTTTTCATATACCTCGTCGGAAATAACAAATAGATCCTTGCTTCTGGCAAACTCTGCAATCCTTTTCATAACTTCCTCAGGAAATACAACTCCAAGAGGGTTTGACGGAGTATTGACGATAAGCACCTTCGTTCTTGAGGTTATAAGCTTTTCCATTTCTTCAAAGCATGGGTAAAAACTATTTTCAGGTTTGAGTTTGTACTTTACCGGTACTGCTCCGGAAGCCATAATTATTGTATCGTAATTAGGCCATCCCGGATCCGGAACTAATACCTCATCACCGATTTCCGTAAGTACTCTTACCGCTCCGGCTATTGCCTGGACTCCTCCCGCTGTGACAACTATATTTCCGGATTTTAAAGCAAGGCCGTAATCTCTATTCAATCTTTCAGAAATTGCTTTTGTTAAGAAAGGAAATCCGGCATTAGGCGTATACTTTGTGTATCCGGATCTCAATGCATTGCAGCCGGCTTCAATAATGTGTTTTGGGGTATCAAAGAGAGGTTCCCCTATTTCCATGTGATACACTCCATCCATACCTAAAGATAGTTCAACAATCTCTCTGATCCCTGACCTTTTTTGATTTATTACCATTTGCGACATATTAGGCATACTATTATCCTCCTTAAGCTTTTTCCTGACCAATCATGTTCATGCCTTTCAGCTCTTCTGCCACAGAGTCAAGACCCAACGCAACAAGAATTTTCTTTGTAGGCCGGCTTGTTTCCTTATCCCAACCGTGAAGGTCATAATATTCATCCAGCATCATATCCAATTCTTCCTGAGTATTTATTGCGTCTTTTGCATCCGGTCTGTCAGGAGTGGGCTCATGCATGGACCTGTATGGCAGTGTATCATCCTTCCTTGTTGCCCCCTGTCTCACATTGAAGCACTTTTCAAGAGTCACTATCCTTCGCCCCGAATTCATTATTTCTTCTTCACTCACATTAACTCCCAAAGCTGCCGAATATAAATCCGCCATTATTTTCGGAGTTATTCCATAGAGAGCTGTGGAAGTAAAACTACAGAAACCAAGACAGTCAGTCACTGCATAGCAATCCTCATGCCATCTTACTATCTCGGCCCTCTTGTCAGTCACATATGGATTCGCAAGATTTTCATCTCCGGTTATTTTCTTTATAATAGCTCTTGCCTCAGGGCCCATACCGAATTCAGCAAAGGTTTCCGTGTGAAGATGATCAGCCCCTCTGGGATTTACGGCAAAAGCAAGTGCATAAGCCTTGGCCGACCTTGTGTCAACTCTCGATTGCTCAAGCCCTTTAGCCTGGACGGCCCACTTGTAAGATTCTCCGCCTACCTTCTCCGAAGCTCTTTTAACACCTTCCGCTAATACATCGCCAAAGCCTTCTCTAAAGGTAATCCTTTTTACCATTTCTACAACTGCCTGGCTGTTGCCCCATTTCAAATCAAGCCCGCCAAGCTCTTCAAGCCCTATAACTCCCTTTTCATAACATTCCATTGCCCATTGTATGACACCGCCGGTTGAAATTGTATCCATACCATAAATATTAATTAGCTCATTTATTCTCATGATTGCTTTTGTATCAAGAATTCCGCAGCCCGAACCACAGGCACTCATTGTCTCGTACTCCGGGCCTCCTGAATATGATCCGGCAAATGGGCCACTGTCAACAGTTCCGTACCTATGACAGTCGATTATGCAGCTGAAGCAGCCTACCTTGCGCTTAAGGTATCCACCGTCGGTAAAATTCTGTCCTGTAAGAGGAGTTATATCGTCAACGCTGCTTCTCTGGTAATTATATGAAGGAAATACTTTGAGCTCATTTATTCCGTATAAGCTCCCTGATGTCCCATAAAGCCCCATGCCCTCATAACCCGAATCACTCTTAAGGCTTTCTTTTGCCTCGTAAACCCTTTGATGATAAAGCTTAGGGTTTTCTGTGGAAATATATCCGTTTCCCCTTACAGCTATTGCTTTGAGATTTTTAGAACCCATTACAGCCCCGGCTCCTCCACGGCCTGCTGCATTATATATTGAAAACATTACTGAAGCAAATTTAACCAGATTTTCTCCAGCCGGACCGATAGAAGCTATTTGGATTTCCTCATCCCCGATATCCTTTTTCATATTGATGTCCAGAGTTCTTACATCCATACCCCAGTACTTGGAAGCATCCCTTATTTCCACCTGGTCATCATCGATCCATATATATACAGGCCTGTCAGCCTTACCATGTATTACGACATGGCTGTATCCGGCAAATTTCAGTTCTCCGCCCCACTGCCCTCCGCCATTTGTCTTAAGATAGAAATTAGTTGCCGGGCTCAGGCAGGTGACGGTGGTGCGACCGCTGCTGGGGGCAGGAGTACCTGTAAGTAAGCCTGTCCCGAATATAATAACATTATCAGGCCCTAATGGATCTGTTCCCGGCTTTATGCTTTTCCAAAGAATATCCGCATTTATTCCTCTGCCGCCCAGGAATTTCAGAATTCTGTCCTTACTTATATGCTCTCTCCACACTTTACTTTCCGTCAAGTCCAAATGCAATATATCGCCTATAATATTGCCCATATTCACACCTCCATGCTTCGATCAATATTCTGGTCAAGGACTCTTTTGCGTCTTTTATTCCTCATTGAAGTGTTAATGTCCTCATATTTCAATGCACCTTTTGGACAATTGGATACGCATTTCGGATCCCCGCCGCACAAATCACATCGCATAGCCACCTTTTTCTCCGGGTGGAAATCAATTGCTCCTATTGGACATATGTTTGCGCATTCCTTGCAGCCGATGCACAAGCTTTCAATGACCTTTGCCGTACCCGTCTTCTGATCGTATGTCATGGCACCGGTAGGACAAACCTTCTCGCACAATGCCTCTTCGCAGTATGCGCAAGTGACCGGCACTGTAAGACATTTTTCCTCAAAGGTAACAAGCTTTATCCTCGCAAAGCTTTTAGAATATACACCATAATGTTCGTATGAGCAATTCATTGCACACTGCTTGCACCCTACACATAACCCAGGGTCAATTGCTACTATTTTTTGAGGCATCTTCACTCCTCCTTAATATTTTTTCTTTATGTTAATTTTTTATTGTTCTCTCTAATAACTGACTGAAGCCTGCCTGCCTCATATACATCACCCAGAAGCAGTGCTCCTACCATCTTTCCTTTTCTATAAACCAGCTTTTTGTATGTATTGTTTTCACTTTCTATTTCATAGTCCAGCTCTTTCTGAGCTCCTTTTGCATTCGTAATACCCATTCTTATAAACGGCAGGCCTAATATCTCCAGTGAATTTCGTGAAAGTGACCCCCTGTACTCATATTTACCGCCTGCCATATTCAATCCGGCAATTCTTCCCTGTTCAACGGCATTAGGCCATATGGAAATATTGTGATATGCATTTTCTGTGATCTCCATGGTGCATGCCACATCACCGGCAGCGTATATTCCAGGCATCTGTGCCATCATAAATTTATTTGTTATTATGCCATCCCTGTCACATGCAGACTTGTCTATAAAATGCATATTCGGTCTGACTCCTTTGCAGTATACCACCATATCGCACTCTGTCTTTTGTCCGTCGCTCAGTACGGCAATTTTTCTGCCGTGATCATCTTCTTCCACTCTTTCAATATCCACACCTGTTCTGATGCATATGCCCTTCGACTGCATGTGAAGCTGTATTCTAAGCGCAGCTTCATCATCTGCGACCTTTGACAGAATATGACCGGATTTTATTACCATCTCTGCATTATATCCCGCCTCGTTCAGGGCGCACGCAAGTTTTACCCCTACTAGGCCTCCTCCGGCAATCAAAATCTTACCGCCGCTATTTGCGGTCTTTATGATCAGGTTTGCATCCTCTATCGTGCGCAATCCGGTGCTTATGCAATTCACGGAATCCGACTCCGATACCGGACTGCCTCCGGTTGCTGCAAGTACGCTGTCAAAAGCAATACATCTTCCATTCTCAAGTATTACTTCTCTGGTACTAATATTGATTCCTACAGCTTTTGTCCCGTAAATGACGTTTACACCCAGTCTTTTTATTTCTTCCGGGCTTGTGAGATACATGTTGTTAACTTTTACATGACCGGCTATATAATGAGTAAGCAGCACCTTTGAGTACGGGAGATGATTTTCTGCAGATACGACTGTAACCTGTCCCTCTTTGTCCATGGAACGTATTGCCCTGACTGCTGTTAATGCAGCTATACTGTTGCCTAATATCACATACTTCTTCATTTATCTTGTCCCTCCGCAATTCGAAAGTACCGCCCGCTTTCTCCTTTTAAATGCCGACATGCGTCCGGGGCTTCTTTCAGCTGTAATTGCACCTTCCGGGCAAAAGCTTGCACAAAGCGGTTTATCCCAGTCACTGCAACCGTCACATTTAGCTGCGGAGGTTGAAATTCTAAAGGCGTTGAAAGGACATTCCATAACGCAGCTCCAGCATCCGACGCACTTTTCCCTATCAATTCCCACAACTCCTGTATTGTCATCAATATATAATGCATTTGCTACACAGGCATTTACACATACCGGGCTTTCGCAGTGCCGGCATATGCTGATGCTGTTTTTTTGATCTCTGCTTTCCAAAAACACCAATGGCTTTGGAAGAAGGTCAATACTTCGCTTTCCTTTTTCCATTCCATGGCTTAGTGAGCATACTGCAGCACATTTACCGCATCCGGTGCATTTTGATTCATCAACTTTAATCGTTAGCACTATGCATAACCTCCAGTTATTGGTTGTCCTCTATTCCTGCAATAAAGGGCTTGTAGGATGGATCTTTTTCGAGGGCTGTCATTCTTGCTTTTGCACCCTCCCTAAGTATCAGTGCCAGCTCTGCAGCTCTTTTTCCTATATCTTGGGCTGATTGAAGTGCAACTATTGCATCATATTCATTTCTCCCAACCTGCTTTTCTATGGCATTTCTATCCCCATCATTGGATGTCCATCCTCCGCCACCGATATATGACTGCCACATATCTCCGGTTACAGGTATGCACTGCATCAGCATGGCATGGTTTATAAGATCCGTGAGAGTATGCTCCTGGCCTGAGCACATGTGCATGCCTTGAGCTATACTGCCTATTACCTTCATCAATTTCGGGAGCTTTTCCATTCCGGAGGCATATAGGTTGCCGTATCTCCCGAAGGTTGAATTGCCAAGCCTGTCGATGAAGCATTTCAGTTGACCGGGTATGCCCATATGATATATTGGAACGGAGTATATTATAACGTCTGCTGCCATCCACAGGTTCCTTAATTCTTGAAAATCATCTTTAATAATGCACTCTCCGCCATTCTCCCCGCACTTCCCGCAGGCTACACAGGGAGAAAACTTCTTACCCCTTACAGAATACGATGTGCAGCTTCCGATTCCAGAAGCCGCTTCGCATGCAGCTTCAAGGGCTTTATTCATCAGGAATTCGCTGTTACCCTTTCTGGGGCTTCCACAAATCCCAAGGATATTAAGCTGTTTCATATTTTCACCTCACGCTGTTTTTTATGATGCACTGCTCATTTCGGTTCCTGTCATCATAAGCCCTAGGGCATTAAGGTCGACCTCTTCCCTTTTTACAATTCCCATTATGCTGCCATGATACATTACAATAATTCTATCAGATAACTCTAAAAGCTCGTCCAAATCGCTGGATATCAGCAGGACTCCTACATTGTTGCGGGCACTTTCTACAAGCTTATCCCTCAGGTATTCCGTCGCACTAAAATCAAGACCTCTTGTAGGCTGGCAGGCAACTATGACTTTTGGTTCTTCCATGAGGGTCCTTGCCAGCACAACCTTCTGCTGGTTTCCTCCCGACAGGTTTCTTATAGGTGCAAGTCCGTCAGATGTTTTTATATTGAAATCTTTTATAGCTTTTTCAGCATTTTTCTTTATACACTTATGCTGTATTGTTCCTCTCACCGAAAAAGGCTTCTTCTTGATACAATCCAATATAAGATTTTCGGCAACAGACATATCTCCTATCATTCCTTTTTCATGTCTGTCTTCCGGTATGAATCCGACCCCTGCATACCGCCTTTTTTCTATACTCCAGTCAGTTATGTCTGTTCCTTTAAGTAAGACTTTTCCAGACTTTATAGTTTTTAGCCCCGATATTGCCTCGGCCATTTCTACTTGTCCGTTTCCGGCTACTCCTGCAATACCTACTATTTCACCGCTTCCTACGGCAAAGCTTATATTATCAACAACTGCCTTCTTATTTTCATTTTCAACCGTCATGTTTTCTATTTTCAATACAATGTTGTTAACTTCTCCACTGTTTGTTTTCTTAGTAAGTGCTGATATGTCCCTATCGACCATCATCCTTGCAATCTCCGTTATGGATGTCTTTGACGTATCAACCGTGTTTATATGCTTACCACCTCTTAATATGGTAATCTTATCACTTATCTGCATAGCTTCTTTAAGCTTATGTGTGACCAAAACGACGGAATAGCCCTTGTTCTTCAGGTTTACCAAAAACTTAAGGAGAGCATCCGCCTGCTGAGGGGTTAGTACTCCCGTAGGTTCATCAAGTATGAGCACCTTTGCACCTTGGTACAAGGCCTTTAATATTTCTACCTGCTGACGTTCTCCAATTGAAAGATTTTCAACCTTTTCCTTAAGTTTCAAATCAAAAAAGTATTCGGACTGAAGCTCATTGATCCTATCCTCATACAAATTCCATTTAGGCTTAAAATCTCTCCATTTCAGCGTAGGCATAACAATGTTTTCTATAACTGAATGGCTGTAAATAAGCGAGAAATGCTGATGGATCATTCCTATGCCCTTGTCTATGGCCATGTTGGGTGACCATTTATCCGGAGCCTTTTCGTCTCCTATAAATATGCTCCCGCTGTCCTGGTGATACATGCCGTAAAGTATATTCATAATGGTACTCTTACCTGCTCCATTTTCTCCCACAAGTGCTCTAATCTCTCCGGGTTCTAAGCTGAAGGACACGCTATCCAAAGCGTTTACATTGCCAAATCTCTTATTTATGCTCTCCATTCGTATATAAGGTGCCGTTATTCTCGTATCTTTCATAAATCCACCTCCGGCTGGGTTTTCATAATATAGCTCAAGTAATATATATAAGATGGGCTGCATATCTTATGGCTTTCATGTCAGAACTCTCTTCATAGAATTTGCAGCCATCTTACTAAATTCAAAATTAATAACGGGTGTTACTTCATTATTTCCTTATGAATATTTACAGGAATCTTTATTTCACCGTTCTTGAACTTTGCTGTTGTATCAAGTATATCTTTTTCCACATCAGCCGGTACACTGCCTCTGAAGTCTGCAAAATTAAAGTATTTTGATCCAAGATCATAAACCTTTTTCTCAAGAGTACCATTTGTGTAATCTTTAGCGATCTCATCATACATCGTTGGAGTATCCAGCATTAGGCTGGTCATTATAGCCTTGGGATTATCATTATAAAGATCCCAGCAGTATCCAATAACCTTTGCGTTTTTTGATTCCGCAGCTTCATACACTCCTTTTGCAGCAGGCCCGGTAACTGTAAATATTACATCGGCCCCCTTTTGTATCTCAAGAAGTGTTATCTCTCTGTGTTTTGCAGTATCAACCCAGTCTCCTGCCCAATATACTTCAACCTCTGCTTTCGGGTTCACATATTTTGCACCTTCGATTACGCCGCTGAACAAGCTCTCCAGAACCGGTATCGGTGATCCGCCCAAAAGACCTATTTTCCCTGTTTTGCTGGCTTTTGCCGCAGCAATTCCTACAAGATTTCCGTATTCGTAAAAATTCGGTGCATAAGCCGCAACCTTAGGTGAATCCGGAAGTGCGTCAACTGCTGAGGTCATCAGCATCCAATTATCTTTAAACTGAGGGGCAAGTTCCTTCCATGATTCAATCATGCCGTTGTCAGGATATATTATCATGTCATATCCCTTGTCCAGGTAGTTAAGGGCGGTTTCACTGATTTTGGGATATGGTACGTTTTCAGCAACTGAAACATCCCATCCATACTTATCCTTTAAAACCATAAGCCCCTGGTAATGTGCTCTGTCCCAACCGCCGCCATTGGCAGGGTCAGGGACTGAAAACATAGATCCGACCTTTATTGTTTTAGGAGCCTCCTTAGGTTGCTCTGCTTTTTGCTGCTGCTGTGCTGAAGCTGCGGGAGCCTGGTTTGCTCCACAGCCTGTTAAAACTATTGAAATTGCCAATACTAACACAAACATAAACACTAAGCTTCTTTTTTTATTCATTTAATAAACTCCCCTTCCATTTCTACTTTTTTATTAGCAAACCCAGGGTCTAGTTTTAATAAGTAAATCACCTCCTTAAATATATCTTGCCTACATCGGCGGGGCCTCTCATTTTCCCGCTCAAACTTACTACCAGCAATGTAAGTACGTATGGGAGCATGAAATAGTAATAGGGACTCAAACTGCTTCCCATTGCCTGAGATCTGAAAGCCAGTGCCTCTCCGCCTCCGAAAATTATCGTCGCAAGAGCCGCAAGTATAGGATTCCACTTGCCGAAATAAACTGCAGCCATTGCGATAAAACCTCTTCCCTGGGTCACATTGTCCGTAAATACCCTGACCCATCCTACAGTCAGAGCTGCGCCTCCCATAGACGATAGTACCGAAGCAACAATCAATGCAGTAGTTCTGACTTTCATTACATTGATTCCGGCAGCATCCGCCGCAACAGCATTCTCACCCACAGAACGCATTTTAAGACCTGCTCCGGTTTTGAATAGAAACCACCATGTTAATGCAGTAAGAGCAAAGGCAAATATTTCAAAAGGAGATAAGCCGAGAAAAAGGGGTTTTATCATAGGAACCATCTCCTGGGCCTTTTCTCCTGCAAGTCTATATACATAACTGGTAACACCCAGTGCAGCAAGGTTGAAAGCAATACCTACTACTACCTGATCTGTAGGAAGCTTCACCGATATGGCAGCTAACAGTATACCCGTCAATATTCCGGTAATAAGCGCAAAAAGTATACCCATCCATACGCTGCCTCCAAAAACCGTACCCAGTATTGCGCTCAGAGCCCCTACCAACATGACTCCCTCAACGCCCATATGAATTACCCCTGACCTTTCGGCTATAAGTACTCCAAGAGCACAATATATAACGGGAGTGGCTGCCCTTATGGTTGCCAATATAAAATCAATATACCAACTCATATCCATACTAATCAATCCTTTCAACTCCTGCTGTTTATTTTCTTAAGCTTGGAGTAGGCACTGAGACATACAAAAATTATAACCGGTATGCCTTGCATTATAGATATCATTGCTGAAGGTACTCCTGTCATTGCCTGCATATATCTGGCTCCCGTCTCAAGTATTGCAAGAATGAAAGCAACCGGAATTATACCTAAAGGATTGGCACCAAGAAATGCAACCGAAATACCTGTAAACCCCCAGGAAAGTGCCCAACCTTCAGCAACTCTGTATGTTACTCCCATAACTTCTATAGCACCTGCAAGTCCGGCTAATGCCGCACCGACAACTACAGATCCTATCAGTACTTTATTGACATTAATCCCGGCAGCTTTCGATGCCTCCCGATTAAAGCCTACAGCTTTAAGCTGAACTCCCATTACGGAATTTTTCATTAGCCATGCCGCTATAATCGCAATCAGTACTGCGAGCCATACCCCTACATGTATCCCTGTAGAAGCAGGAAATGCTGCAAGCCTGTAAGTCTGGGGGATACTTCTGCTAGCACCGTAGAAGGCCTTTGGGTCCTTCAAAACACTTGTTACTAATGCATATACGAGATTTGTACATGCAAAATTCATCATCATCGTTGTAGTAACTTCGTTTGCTCCACTTTTTACTTTTAAAAACAACGGAATTAATACTGCACCAACTCCTACCGCCATAGCGGTCAGCAATGCCATAAGTATGACGATAATCGGGCTTCCTTGCATGTTTGTAGCAACTACTACTGCAGCAAGTGCCCCAATCTCAAGCTGACCCTGACCGCCTATATTGAAAAAACCCGCCTTATACGGTATATAAACCGAAAGCCCTGTTAGAATAAGCGGTGCCATTTGCATCAACGTAAATACTATTGATCTTTTACCACTTAAAGCTCCTTGAAATAAAGCACATATAACACTCCACCAGTTAGCCCCGTAAATAAATGACAATAACGCTAAAACTGCAAGGGAAATAACTATGGATAAAATTGAAATACTGAATTCCGATTCAAAAATGTATTTCTTAATTTTTAAGTTTTTACTATTATTTAGAGCAAGTCTGTCATTCACTCCTCCATAACCCCCTTAAAGCTGCTTCCATATAGTCATGAATTTTAACCGTCATTAACCATCAGCGATTTATTATATATAATCAGCCCTCTTACAATTCCTCCATTGGAACAAAACTAATCTCAGGATGTCCATATCTTGATCCACTGAAAACCTCTGCAATTTCCGGATCTTTCAGACCTGCTCTTAATCTTTCATGACTCGGCTGCCCAATAAGAACCATTTCCTTTCCTTCTTCAATATCAGTACTTAATATTCCGCTTCCATTATTGACATCAAGCATGCACACAAGATCAGGAAAAACAGATTTGAGCTTTCTGTCAATCCATAAGGCCATGGTCTCATTCTTAATGACAAGCTTTGCTTTTACACCTTCAAAGACGCCTGTTCCGTCAAGCATTACATTAGTTATATAGAAGCCGCCTTTGTCTTCTCCTTCCAGTCTGCCAACCCTGCCCTGGAAAAGCTTTAAACCTTTCAGTTCGTCTGTAACAGCTGCAATCGGGTCCCTGCCCTCATTTCTGGCATTTATAAGTGCGCGTCCGATTTTTAAGGCTTTGGTTATGGTATTAGGAATAACAGATCTTTTCAACTCAATTCCACTCATCGGATAGTGGCTATTTGCTCCCATTCCGCCGCCTTTTGTAATCATCCACCTTCCGATTTCATCGGCAAAGGTGGCCTTTTCCTGCCCAGTCACTATTATGGTATTTCCCTGCATATCTACAAGCGGCATGGGAACCAGAGATATGTCATGCCCTAAAAAGCTTGCCATCTGGGTCTCCGGTGCGGATCTTCCCAATGAATCCCCATCTATCGTACTGATGCCCATCCTTGCTGCAAGAGACAGTATTACAGGCGTATTCAGTCCGCCAACTTCGAAAGGTACAACATAGTCAATTTCTTTTCCTTTATAACTTGACATTGCCTTCATTGCTTCCATAAGTTCAAACTTTTCTTCCCATTGGCTAATTAGGCTGTCGGTATCTATACGATCAAGAAAACTTACTGATCCCATAATTCCACCACTTGCTACAAAAGCGTCATCGGATATATCATTGGGATCTACTATTGTGATTTCCCTTTTCATTTTGAATTCATTTTCTAATATAGCTCTACCAAGCTTTGGGCTTCCCCCTCCACCAGTACCCAGTATTGCCAGACCTTCGAGCAATGGTTCTATATCCTCAGCCTTAAGAACATATTTGTTCATATAAATCCCCCTATAATTAATCTTGTTATAGAATCCGGTATACCCCATCTTCCTCGAAATCTTCTCCGCTTCCCGCATAGCGTGTGCAGCTATCCATTCTATCTTATCCTTCGATACCTGCATCACCGTTCCGGATACGCTCAGTGCAGCAACAGGCCTTCCGGAATAGTCAAAAATAGGTACGGCTACGCATCTGATCGACTCCTCGTTTTCATTTTCATCCACAGCATAACCACATTCTCTTACGATGCTAAGATGCTTCATGAATTCTTCAACATCAGTTATTGTATTTGAAGTAAGTTTAGGCATACCCTTAACTTTGAGATATCTTTTCACTTCTTTCTCGGGCAAATAAGCACATATAGCTTTTCCCAGAGAGGTGCTGTGAATAAAGCTCCTTTGCCCTACATATGAAGCCATTTGTATGCTTTGTCGGCTCTCCACCTTGTCTATATATACAATCTCGCTGTCTACCAGCAACGCCATATGGACAGTTCTCTGTGTAATTTCCTTAAGGTCTTTCAAAAACGGTTCTGCCAGGGATCTAAGCTCAAGATTATTCTTTACTATGCTTCCTATCTCCATAAATTTAAAGCCTAACCGATATTTGTCACTCTCTGAATCTCTTTGCACATACCCCTTTTTCTCAAGGGTATTTATAAGCTTACATACCGTGCCCTTTACAAGCCCCAAATCCTTGCTAAACTCAGTTATCCCTTTGGGTCTCCCCTTGTTTTCAACTAACGCATCCAATATAGTAAGAGCCCTTTCCACAGAAAGAACTATAGTTTTATCTTCAAAACTACTTTTCAAATTCTAAACCGCCCCCCCGGGTTAAAACTCAAATGTACGAAAAACTTCATCAGCAGCTGCAAGAGCTGCCCCGCTATCAGCCTTGACTCCAAAATGTCTTAGAGTATTACCCATGGCGGATATGGTAGGAAATATGTATTTGGGTGATGCAGATATTCCCATTGTGCCTATTCTTACATTGTCGCTGCCTATCTCACCGTTGCCCAAAGCAACATTGTATTTTTTCAGCATGTATTCCCTGAAATCTCTTTCCATTATCCCTTCAGGCAGTTTTACTACAGTAACAACATCCGATACCAGTTTCTCATCCTTTGTAACTCTTTCCAGCCCTAAAGCATCTACTGCCCTTCTAACTGCTCTTCCGGCCTTTTCGTGCCGTTTTATTCTCTTTTCCAGCCCCTCTGACAATATGTCTTCAAGGGCTCCCTGTAACCCCCAAATAAGGGTTGCCGGAGGTGACACTTCGTGAGGTGCTCTTGATTTGAATTTAGGCTGTTCGCCGCCGTTTTTCCACCATTCATGATACTTTTTTACCTTTATTTCATGATATCTTGTCCAGGTTTCCAAGTCCAAAGACAGTGAATCGATTGCAGTCTTCCGCCTGGAAATTTTATCGTATACTCTTTGACTTACAGCAATTGTGACCAGTCCCTGGGGCCCATTCATACACTTCTGAGCACTTCCAAAGCACAAGTCAATTCCCCATTTATCCGTTTTTAGCTCAACACCGGCTATGGAAGATATTGCATCAACAGCAAATATGATATCCCGTTCCCTACACAGCTTTCCAAGCTCCTCTATAGGCTGAATGGCACCTGTAGTAGTCTCGTCATGAACAGCATACAGGCCTTTTATATCTGCATCCTTCTCCAGAAGCCTCCTCACAGCTTCAATATCCACTGCGCAGCCGTATTCTGCCTTAACTTCCACAGGTACCATTCCCAATATTTCGAGTATGCTTTTTGAGACTGCGCCGAAAATACCACTGTTTATTACAAGAACTTTTTCTCCCGGTTCAAAGGTGCTTCTCAATCCCATCTCTATTCCATAAGTACCTGTACCCGTTGCAATAATTACTTTGTTTTCAGTTTTATAAACCTCCT
>JBLNDG010000014.1:0-19732 GCA_050261415.1 Caulobacteraceae bacterium
GTAGTATGATAAGCCTCTTTTCATGCCAATCCCATCTACTCATGCTGCTTTATAAACTCAATATAAAATTACTCACTGAAGCCCTCCAGCTTTTGTTCCAGGTCATCCTGCGTATCCGCTATTATTCCGCTGTCCAGGCTTTTCTGATCTTCTGGAGTGAGCGTAGACACCGGTATATCGGTTCTTTCCTTCATTACCTTTTCCCCGTTTTCATTATATACAAATATTGATATGTATCCGCTGTCTGTTCCAATGATATAGTGCTTTGGACAGAGTGTTTCAATCTTTCTTGTGAACTCTGCCCTTTCCGGTGTGAAGCTTGTCATTTCCCAATCCTGGTACTTTGCTCTTAGCTGAAGCTCGCTCAGGTTTACCTCATCAGCGGTAACAGGTGCTGTTTTTTCTAATGTATGCCCGCAAATAGTAAAATAGGTTTTAAAGCTTTTTACTGTATTCGGAGTGGTTAGTTCTATACCCGGCGCATTTGCCGTCAACCCTATAATGCTGTCGGCATTAACCTGCTCAAGCCCTGTCTTTTGAGGAGAAGGATTTATGAGGCTATCCGGTATCTTTAGGTTTGTTTTTGTATTGTCTTCTGTTAGCAGTACATTTTCACCATCATTAATGTTTAGAAAATAACCTATACCAAAAGCAGCTCCCGCCAAAACCAGAAACACAACTGCCACTACAAGTCTTCTTCTTCTCCTGGTTCGTTTATCCTCAAACATAGTTTTCCCTCCATATTGTTCTGGAGGGTATTATTTCCAAAAAAATAAATTTTATACCTGATGCTGTATTTTTATCTCAAACTGTTTTGAGGGTTGATAGATTGCTGCTTGATACATAAAGATCCTTTACTTCTGTATTTCCGTTTTTCATGCTGTTTATGAAATTGTGCTCTGTACCGTCTATGGTCTCAACATGAACCAGGTAGTTTTCAAATATGTCCAGTTTCCCTATGTCATTGAAAATCCTATTCAGATTTTTTCCTGTAACCACTTTTTCATATACAACTTTGTCCATTATAATACCTCCCAAGTATGTTATATAGTTTTATTTTAAACATACTTGGTTTTTATATACCTAGTGTAAAAGTCATAACTGCAATAAGAAATAGACTATTGAAGTTATAACTTTTGCATATATGCATGCAAAAATATTTGTGAAACAAAATATTTGAGGCGCCTGGTGTAATCCTAGTTATTCTTTGGCACAATCTTTCTCATCGCTGTTTATTGGCGACATTGCTTCCAGAAATCTTCCCGACAGATATGCGATCCCATTAAAAAGATGCAAACTGCCAAACAGCAGAAATATGCCTGTTACCATTAATATTACTGCTTCCTGCTCCGGAGTGGCTATAATTCCAATATATTTCAACACTCCATCAAAATATGCTCCGTCAACTGTAAGCATCTCTTGTACAGCCAACTGATAGAGCAAAGGTGCCATTGTCAAACACAAGCTAATGCCGCCTAATGTAACACCGCCAAAAAAAATCAGGCTTCCGGATATAAACTTGCAGCTTAAATACAGTATTGTCTTCCATGTTTCTATTCCAAGCAATTCCTCCTTGAATCTTATAAGAATACCTTTCCCTTTCTCTCTGACTGCCTTTGGCTCATATAGCTTCATTCCCAGAAATACCAAGGCAAGCTTTCTTTCGAATTTCATCATGTACTTTGCTCCTGTTATAGTCAGAAATAATGCAGGCACTCCTATAAATATGGGTATCGTCATAAAACCTGCTGCAAACCCGGTACAAAGGAAAACAACATAGAACAAGCCAAGCGGAAAAGCCAATATCAGATATATAATATTCAGATATGTCTGCTTTTCCATAATAACATCAAAAAAACCCGTGTTGTAATATTTTGCCCGCTCCATATGTAATCCTCCTTATAATTTCTCATTCAACTATTACAAAGCTTTATACGTTATATAATTACAGATTGCTTCAATCACATATTATTTTATTACTTGCAAAGACTTATAAAAAAGGCTTCGCTTCTATTGAAGCATTTTATGAAACTCATTTACGGAGCATAACAAATTATGGTGAAATATATGCTCCTTCGTTATAGGAAAGGAGGAGGTTGTAGAAAGCAGCTTTGCCATTTCAGAACATCATAACAGGCTTTCAAACCTTGAATGAATAGAATAAAGCCGAAACCCGATTAATCTATTTCCTGGAACCTGACAACTTGTTTACCATCTATTTCCTTGGTTCCGAGAAACATATCAAGGGGTCTGATCCAAATGCCCCTTTCTCCATACAAAGCCTGATATACAACATAGTCTTCGAGAGTTTCCGAATGCTTTGCCACATGCAGTACCAAGTATTCATTCCCCTTAAAATGCCTGTACCTGCCTCCGATTCTTATTTCCCGTTTCTCCATAGTAATTCTCCATTCCGCCGCTGTCGCTGGCGGCACAAATAGTAATGAAAAAATGGCGTGCGACTTCCACCATGTTTGCTATTATTAAGCCGAGGAGAAGATACACTACAAAGCACGGTGAGGTGAGTCGTAGACTGCTCTTCTCAGCTTAAAACAGTATAGTAATTAGTGTAAGGATCATCTTTCAAGCACAAATAAGTGGTTCTTTAAGACCGCACGCTAATCATTGCTTTAGCTAATCGTTAATGTGTGATGATTCAGTCAATATCTTCCTCCTCAACTACTAAATTTCAAAGGAGGTTGTGCTATGAGAGTCGTTTACCCTATTTGCTGTGGTGCCGATGTTCACAAAACTTTTCTCGTCGCCACAATTATTACTTCACAGGGAATTACCCCACACTACTCTAAAAAACGATTTTCAACTTTCAACAATTCCATTCTCCAATTCAAGCAGTGGCTGATTGATAACAACTGCTTCGATGTGTGTATGGAATCTACCGGCAAGTATTATGTCCCAGTCTATAATCTTTTGGAGGATACCATCCGTGTCACTGTCGCCAATCCCAAATGGGTAAAGGCTGTTAAGGGAAATAAGGATGATGCAAAAGATTCTAAATGGATTGGAGACCTTTTCCGCCTTGGTTTAGTCCCGGGAAGTTATATTCCCGATAAACCAGTCCGTATTCTTCGTGAATACACCCGTTACCGTTCCAAGCTTGTTTCCTGTAAAAGCAGTGAAAAGAATCGTTTTCAAAATTTCTTCACTGTTTGCAATGTAGCCCTTGATGCTGTCGTCTCCGACATGTTTGGCAAATCTGCCTCTTCCATCACGAACTACTTGATTTCATCTGACTCTTTTGACCCGGAATACTGTTCATCACTTCTTCAAAGGTCTTTGAAGAAAAAAGCAGATACCGTTTACTACAAAAACAAATATGAGTGCATTTGCAAAGGGAGAGGCAAAAAAAGAGCCATTATCGCTATCGCAAGGATGATACTCACCGCCATATACCACATGTTTGTTACTGGCGAAGAGTGAAACCCCAGTGACCTTTACAAAATTGATATGCCACAAGAAATGTTGGAAAAGCAGAAAGAGAAAGCAATTAAACAAGCAGCAAAACTTCTGATTTCTCATGGGCTTATAAAAGCTACTGACATTTCTCTGTTCTAAACTAAGTGTAAATTTTTAGGGTCTTAAAAGACCTTTAGTTAAGTGCGCCCATTTTTCAATTTATATCTGATATTTTTCACGCTATGCGCCTCCCTTTTTACGTTCTTATCCTTTATTATATACCACCGGACTGATTATGAGTATGTAATTTGGTACATGCCTATCTGAATATATTAGAGTGTACCTATAAAAGCTCAGAGGCATCGAGCCTCCTCGCTTTTGACTGATTCTACATTGGTAGAATGTCCAATAATTAGGAAAGGACGATTTCCCGATGCCAAGCATATTGATATCCAAGCATATCGTTCAGCAAAGCATTCTCATGCTTGTGTTCACCTTCTCAAAAATAATCCTCTTATATTTCCTTACATCATTACCGCAGTATATTGTTTTCGCTTCATTAAGAACCTTAGCTGCCCTTATGTTTATATATGTATTGCTGAACTTTTTCCTGTTCAGAAGGAGTTTCCCTTTAAGGCTGCTATTCCATGAGCTTTTTACATTAATTGTAGTTGCAGACCTTTTATACTATAGGTTTTTCGAAGTGCTCCCGTCAGTGAACGATTTGATATTAATAAATGTTGTTCCCTCTATTCTGAATAGTATTGAATTCTTGTTCAAACAGAGCTATCTTTTGCTTTTCGTAGATTTAATCATACTCCCGCTTCATAAATATATTTTATTCAAACCGGTAGAAGCAGAGCCTGTGAAGCTGAAAGCAGCTGCTATTTTTGCATTTCTTATTGGGATGTCTTTATTCACAGATGCAGCCATGAGCAAATATGAAAGCAGCGGCCAGATATATAACAACTGCGGAATTATCCACTATCATGCGGACCAGATAAAAAAGCTTGTTGAAAAAACTTCGTACACTGAGGAAAGTGAGAAAAAGCAATTTGATACTAATGAGCAGCAGTTAAAAAAGGCATCAGAAGCGAAATACTTTGGAATAGCTGAAGGCAGAAACGTTATAGTAATCCAGGTGGAAGCACTTCAGGATTTTGTCATTAATAGAATTTACAATGGGCAGGAGCTTACTCCCAACCTTAACAGCCTTATAAAAAAAGACACCATATATTTCAACCATTATTACCAGCAGCTGGGGAAGGGCAACACCTCAGATGCTGAATTTGTTTCTCAGAACTCCATGTATCCTTCAATGGATATACCTGCTTACAGGAAATATGAAAACAATAAGTTCATGGGAATGCCGATGATATTACGTAATAAAGGCTACGTGACAAAAGCTTTTCACGGATATAAGGCAGAATTCTGGAACAGGGTCAATATGTACCCCATGATGGGATTTGATTATTTTGTCAGTATGAATGATTTCAGGCCAGATGAGAAAATCGGCTGGGGTATAAGTGACAAAGCTTTCTTTAAAAAATCAGCAGAAATTCTCAGCACTACAAAACAGCCTTTCTATGCCTTCAACGTGACTTTAACAAGCCATCATCCCTATGTATTACCGGATAAATACAAAAAAATTGAGTTGTATGACGAGCACTACACTACATTGCTGGGAAGATATCTTCAGGTAATAAACTATACAGACGAAGCAATAGGTTTGTATATTCAGGAATTGAAAAAATATGGCCTTTATGAAAATTCAATTATAGCAATCTATGGCGACCATGGAGCTCTTTCCTGCAGCGATCCTCTCAACAAAAGGCTCATGACAGGCCTATTGGGATATGAGTATAATTTCGATGAATCCCTGAATGTCCCTTTGCTTATACATATACCCGGCTCTGGAATCCGGGAGACAAATACAATCGCAGGTGGGCAATTGGACTTTCTCCCTACCATGCTTAACCTGCTGGGCATCAAGGAAAACAGGGTCAAGCTTTTCGGACAGGATTTAAATAATGCAGAGAGCGGTTTTGTTGCATCCCAGACAAAAATGGAAAAAGGTTCTTTTATTGACGATGAAAAGATATTTGTAATGTCAAGCGATGGAATATTCGAACACAGCAAGGCCTGGGATTTGAAAACCAGACTTCCCATAGATCTGGAGCTTTGCAGGGACGGTTATGAAAAGGCTGTTAGTGACATCAATGAATCTGAATACATACTATCCAATAATTTAATTGAAAAGTTTATTACAGAAACAGCCGACGAGACAACTTTTGGCCGGAGCCTCCGAGCCTCTGCAGGATTCTTGCGAAAGGTAATGCTTCTTTTAAACAGATTATTTTTCTAATTAAAAAGTAGCACACACCATGATTAATATTATGTGTACTGCTTATATATTTACTGCTCGGTGCCTTTCGAAAAGCTCTGTACCTGAGAAAGAATCATTCCGGCAAACATTAGAGCGCAGCCAATATATACCCTGGTTCCCAAAATTTCATGGAGCAGCAGCAAGCCTCCGATAGCTGCAAAAACCGATTCCATGCTTAGTATGATGGCCGCAGGCGCTGGTTTGGCGTGCTTTTGCCCGACCACCTGAAGGGTATATGCTACCCCTACTGAAAAGATACCGCCATACAAAATCGGTATTAAAGCCTGAGCTAAACCATACATTGTAATCTTCTCAGTAAACAGTGCAACAATCAGGCTAAGGGCAGAGCAAGTTGCAAATTGAACAAAGGACAGTTTCAAAGCATCCACTTTCTTTGTATAATGGTCAATTACAAGAATATGAAAAGCCCAGAAAAATGACCCTGCAATTTCAAATAAATCACCTTTTGCAATTGTGAAGCTTTCCGTTACGCTTATAAGATAAAGGCCTATAACAGCCAGGGCTACTCCGCCCCATGTACTTCCATGCACCTTATGCTTCAGAAATATTCCAAACAGTGGTACAAGTACAATATATAACCCGGTTATAAAAGCAGCTTTTCCGGCAGTTGTATCTACCAGGCCGATCTGCTGCAATGAAGCTGCTGCAAAAAGAATACACCCCACAATAGCCCCAGCCTTAAGGGGGCTTGTTTCTTTATGTTCTTCGGCTTTATCATTTTCTGCCGGTCTGTTCCTGAAAAACAGGAGTAATGGTATTAGTGAAGCGCTTCCTAATGCAAACCTCACACCATTGAATGTAAAGGCTCCTACATATTTGACTCCGACACGCTGTGCTACAAAAGCAAAACCCCATATTGCAGCAGTCATCAACAGGAATATGTTTGCCCTGAATTCCTTATTATCCACTAAGACTCCCCCCATTTCGATAAAACAAATTATATAAGTACCTATTAATGCTTCTATTTTAATTATGCCAGATATTTGTTATTTTTGCTAAATATTTTTGCATTATGAAAATATACATATAATACTAAAAAAACCCTTCCCTATATTTATATACAGGAAGGGTACTTTTTAAGATTATTCTTCTTCGTCCGGCAGTTCGGCGTTGTGGTAAACGTCCTGCACATCGTCGTTGTCGTCGAACATATCCAGCATCTTGTTTATCTTTTTTACATCCTCTTCACCGGTTACCGAAATGTAATTCTGCGGTATCATAGTAACTTCCGCAGAAGCCATCGGTATTCCGATCTGCTCAAGCTTTGCCCTTACTTCAGAGAAGCTTTCGGCATCCGTCAATATTTCGAAGGAATCCTCTTCGGCATTGAAGTCCTCTGCTCCGGCTTCAAGCGCCTGCATCATAAGCTCTTCCTCATTTATCTTGCCGTCATTTTCAACTATAATGACGCCCTTCTTATCGAACATCCAGCTTACAGCTCCTGAAACGCCCATGCTGCCGCCATTCTTGTCGAATATGTGCCTTACTTCACCTGCTGTCCTGTTCCTGTTCTCGGTAAGTGTTGTTACAATTACCGCAACTCCACCTGGTGCATAGCCTTCATAGACTATTTCTTCGTAATTAACGCCTTCCATTTCCCCGGAGCCCTTCTTTATTGCTCTCTGTATTGTATCATTAGGCATATTGTTGGCCTTTGCTTTTGCAACAACATCCGCAAGCTTTCCGTTGGTGCTTGGATCTCCGCCGCTTTTTGCAGCCATGGCGATTTCCTTGCCCAGTTTTGTGAATATCTTGCCTCTCAAGGCATCGGCCTTTCCTTTTTTATGCTTAATATTTGCCCATTTTGAATGTCCGGACATATACTAAAAACCTCCCCATATTTAAACTGACATGTAATATTCTATCACAAAGGCTTTTGCAATGTAAACTGCATTTATTCCTTATCAGAAGGAACAAACTTCAAAGCCACCATTCTCTTATGCTCGCTTCTTGCATTCATTCCATCCACTTTTTCCTTGATTTCATTACTTGCATTTCCCGTTAAAATATAATTGTCCAATTCTTTATATGACATTCCCATTTCATTTTCATCCGTCTGATTTTCCCAAAGTCCGGCTGTAGGAGCCTTGGTTATTATGATTTCAGGGATATTTAAATTTGCTGCCAGCTCCCTGACTTCACTTTTTACAAAACTGGCTATGGGCAGCATATCAACTCCACTGTCCCCATATTTTGTGAAATATCCTATTGTAAGTTCGCTTCTGTTGCCTGTTCCTGCAACAAGATAGTTGTGAACACCTGCGAAGTAGTACAAAGTAACCATTCTCAGTCTCGGCTTGATATTTGCAACAGCAAGTTTCGGATCGCTTTCCTTAACACCCAGGACTTTTTTCATATTATCAAAGGCATCATCAAGTACTATTGTTTTTGTATCTAATTTTAATGCTTCTGCAACCAGCATTGCATGCTCACTATCCACTGGGTTGCTGTGGCACGGCATAAGAATTCCAAGCGTAGAATCAGGGAAAGCTTTCTTAGAGAGTGCTGCTACCACCGCAGAATCGATACCGCCTGATAGACCCAAAACAACGCCCTTTGCTCCCGCCTCATTCACAGTATTCCGAATCCAGTCCACTGCTTCGTTTATTGTTTTGTCAATTTTGCTCATGCTGTTACCTCCATATGTATAATATATATAACATTTTACTTATTTTATATTTTATAATATCATTTGTGTTATTTACTGTAAATATTTCTTTATAAACGTGTAAATATTTACATGCTATAAAGTAGCTTCAAATGCAAAAATTAATGTTATACGCTTTGCACTAATAACCCGGTATTCAATGCACTAAAAACTTGTATTAGTCATGGAGCAACTATGAATAAAAACAAAAGCATAATTAAAATAATTCTTTTAGGTATTGTGACTGGCCTGATAAATGGGCTCTTTGGCTCGGGTGGAGGAACCTTGCTTGTTCCATGCCTTGTTTTTATAATGGGAATCGAAGACCACAAAGCCCATGCTACCGCTATCGCTATAATTCTACCAATCTCACTTATAAGTTCTTTCATATATTTCAGGTATGATGTTGTAAACTGGGGCCTTACATTCAAAGTAGCCATAGGTTCAGTACTTGGTGCACTGCTAGGCTCTTCCATACTAAACAGGGTTTCAGTCAACATACTCAGGAAGGTTTTTGGCGCTTTCATGATTATAGCTGCAATAAGGATGGTGCTATGATGCTTACAACTATTATCGGTTTTGCTTCAGGCATAATAAGCGGCATGGGAATCGGAGGCGGAACTATTCTCATCCCTGCACTTGTGTTCATATTAGGCACACGGCAGCAAATAGCACAGAGTATAAACCTCCTTGTTTTTATTCCTTCTGCGATTGGAGCTATTATTATACATTTAAAAAATAAAAACATTGAAAAGTCAATACTTATTAAACTTATAATTGCGGGCTGTGCAGGTGCAGTTGCCGGTTCTTATCTTGCAGTAAATCTTGACTCTAATTTATTAAAAAGAATATTCGGAGTATTTTTGTTAGTTATGGGCTTATACGAGGTGTTTTCAAAAGCTGAAAACAAGCCTAAACGTACAAAGCTGTAAAAGGAGTTTTATTATGAAGCTGAATAGGTTTATGAATACTTATTTACTTTTAAAAAATGTGAATAGATATCGTAGAAAAAATCAGAGCAGCCCGGGTGATAAAAACGAAAAGTGTGAAAACTACTATAGGGTTGACGATGCAGAAGATGATGGCAGAGGTACTTATTAGCCAAGACAAATATATTAAATAGAAGTTATTGGTACTACAAAATAGTTGCATACGCAACTACTTTGTAGTACTATTTATTTGTATATAAATTACACAAAAGAGGTAATTGATGTGAAAACCAGCAATAATTCTTTAGGCCGTACCATATCCCTGCTTTACAGATATGGTCATATATATATAGGACGCCAGCTTGAGGGATATGAAATTAGCAAGGGTCAATATATCATTCTTAATGCCCTTTATAAAAAAGACGGCATAAGCCAGGAGGAAATATCGGACTACCTGAAAATAGACAAGGGAACAACAGCAAAGGTAATAAAGCAGCTGGAAAAGGGCGGGTATATTACCAGGGAAACCAGCTCCACAGACAAACGTCTGAAGAGAATCTATCTTACTCAGAAAGCGTTGGAAATAAAACCAATAATCCAAAAAACATTTATCGGCTGGAATAAGGCATTATGGAACGGTTTTACCGAAGAAGAAAAAAAGCTCACTATCGGTATGATTGAAAGAATTGCAGAAAACGCAATTAAAAAAATAGAAAACAGTATGGAGGCTGAATGCAAGAAGGAGAATGGCAATGAATGCAAAAAAGACCGCAAGTAAATTTATAAAAAAGAACTTTCCAGCTCTTACGCACAATGATTTCAGATATTTTTGGACAGGACAATGCATTTCACTTATAGGTACATGGATGCAGAATGTAGGCCAATCATGGCTTGTATACACTTTAACCGATTCACCCTTTCTTACTGGACTTATCGGAGCAGTACAGTTTCTACCCGTAATGGTAATGTCACTTTTTGCTGGTGTAATAATAGACAAGCTGCCAAAGAAAAAAATCATTATGATAACACAAGCTACCGCAATGATTTTGGCACTTATTATGGCAGCACTGGTATTTACTAATACAATCAGATACTGGCACATTGTAATAATAGCATTTTTACTCGGGTGCTCAAATACAATAGATATGCCTGCAAGACAGACTTATATGATGGAAATAACGGGCCGTGAGGATCTAATGAATGCTATTGCATTGAACTCTGCAGTTTTTAACCTTGCAAGAATTATAGGCCCAAGCATTGGTGGAATTCTACTGGCCTATGCAGGTACAGGCTGGTGCTTCCTTTTGAATGGCATAAGCTTTATAGCAGTTTTGTACGGACTATCCCGTATTAAAACCAAACCCTATGTGAGAACTGTAAAATCGGGAACCAATATACTGCAGGAAATCAAAGATGGTCTTAGATATATAAAGGGAGAAATACTTCTTACCAAGACATTGTTGATGGTTACAGTCGTTGGCATATTTGTCTTCAATTTCAGCGTGCTTCTTCCTGTGCTGACAAAAGAGCCTCTTCATTTGGACGGAAAAGCATACGGAGCGCTTATGTCAAGTCTTGGAATCGGTTCTCTTATCGGAGCACTCATTGCTTCAGGCAAAGGCAGGAAAGGCCCCAAATACCTTGTAATGTTCGAAAGCAGTATCTCGGTTTCCATACTATTTGTGCTGTTGGGATTGAGCAGGACTTACCTTTTGATTGCCTTGATTCTGGGTGTAGTAGGTATTTTCAACATACAATTCTCAACAACAGCCAACAGTACCATACAGATAAATTCCAGCGATGAATACAGAAGCAGGGTTATGAGTGTTTATACCTTGTTGTTTTCCGGTGTAACACCCTTTGGAAACCTTTTCGCAGGATATGTTTCCGGAAAATTTGGTGCTCCTGCAGCGTATATCATCAGCGGTACCATAATTTTTGTCCTTATAGTGCTTATAAATCTATTTTCTAAATTCAAGAGCCGTTCACTATCAAATAGCGGCTCAGCCAGTGCTTAAGCCTGTTCCTTGCTGAAAGATGCTTTTATGCGTCTTTCCAGCTGTTCTTCATACTGAAGAATTATAATGGAGGCCATAATAAATATGATTCCAACAAGCTGCACCGGTCCCATGCTTTCAGAGAGGACAAGATAAGACATTATAATTGTTGCAGGCAGTTCTGCCGTAGCAACAATACTAGCCCTTGCCGCTCCAACTATGCTTATCCCCTTATAAAGGAAAATTACCGGCAGTATTCCTGAAATTACAGCAAGCTCACATACGTATATAACCAGTCTGATTGATAAAGTAAATTCAAATCTGAAGAATCCCGGTCGAAGCAAAAGCGATACAACCAGAATTGATAGCGTTGTAAAAAAAGTAATTACCAACGGTTCAAAACCTTTAAGCTTCACATCAGCATAAATATTGTAAAATGCATATGCCGCACTGGATGCAATGCCTAACAGTATTCCGGAAACCGGCGTCTTAGCTATATCAAGATTAAATACATTGAGCACAAGAGCACTTCCTAAAAATGCTGATAAGAGAGCAAAGTTATTTATTACTGAAATTTTCTTTGTCTTGGTAGCTATGAAATAAAGGCTTACTATTACAGGGTGTGTGAATAACAGCATTGATGCAATGCCTGCATTCAATCTTTCAAGAGCCATATAGAACAGTATCGTTGTAGTCGCACTGCCAAGCACTCCTTGAATTATTATTGTTTTCAAACTTTTTTTGTCAATCATCAGTTTTTTTATATCAACTACTGCAAAATACACCAGCATGAATATCAAGGCTACACCATTTTGCAGTATCAATAAGTCATAAACATTGATTCCACTGCTTATAACTGTTTTCCCGATAACTGCAATCAATGCAAAAAAGAATGCAGCCAGCAAAACATATATATACCCCAATTTATTACTATTCAATTTTAACCCCCCATTATTTAATGACATACTGCGATAACCTTCCTGATGTAATCGCATCCACCTCTGCTTTTATGTAAATTCCTGTTTCTTTGTATTCCTCTTCTATTATTCTTATTGCGTTTTCATGTGCCATTGAAGCCATATTCCCGTCGGAATAAGGTATCATTAATTCAATAATTGATGACAGCTCTGATATATAGTGTTCTATTCTGGATAAAAGTACATCTATTCCTCTTTTTTCAACTGCCGAAATATATATTGTGTCCCCATTTTCATCATTTTGGGTATATATATTAACGCCCTCATCCATTTTATCAACCTTATTTATTGCCATTATTATTTTTTTATCCTCTGCCCCCAACTCCCTCAATACTTCCATAACTACCCTTGCCTGCATTTCATATTCAGGGTTGCTGCCGTCTACTACATGTATAAGCAAATCTGCATATAACACTTCCTCAAGTGTTGATTTAAAAGCTTCCACCAGATCGTGAGGAAGTTTCCTGATAAAGCCTACAGTATCGGTTACCAGTATTTCCTTGCCGTTTGGAAGTTCTACCTTTCTTGTAGTAGGGTCCAGAGTTGCAAATAGTTGATCCTGCGCATACACGTCCGAATATGCCAGACAATTTAACAGAGTAGATTTACCTGCATTTGTATAGCCTACGAGGCAAACCTGAAAAACTTTACTGGCTACTCTGCTTTCACGCTGCAGCGACCTATGTTTTTTAAGCTCTTTTATCTCATTTTCCAGGTCATTTACTCTATCTCTTATTTTCCGTCTGTCTATCTCAAGCTTCTTTTCCCCCGGGCCCCTTGTGCCTATTCCTCCCCCGGTTCTTGACATCTGCGCGCCTAATCCTATAAGCCTTGGAAGCATATATTTCAACTGTGCAAGCTCGACCTGCAGCTTACCTTCCCTTGATTTTGCCCTTTGTGCAAAAATATCAAGAATCAGCTGTGTTCTATCTATTACTTTTATTTCCAATGCCTCTTCCAGGTTTCTTGTCTGTGCCCCGCTTAATTCCTCGTCAAAAACAACCAGATTGGCATCCCTGACTTGACTTAACAGCATCAGTTCCTTCAGTTTCCCTTTTCCAATCAGGTAAGCAGTATCAAGTTTTTCCCTGCTCTGAACCATACGTCCTGCCTCTTCTCCACCGGCGGTCTTCAGAAGTTCCCGCAGTTCTTCCAGTGCATTTTCGTTTTCTATTCCGACAAGTATTGCCCTTTCCTTTTCGGATTCCACATCCTTGCTTGTCCTTTTTGTTTCTTTAATGCTTCGCTCTGCATCATTTATGATATCCGTTATATTAAGCTTAAGCAGCCTATCCCTGTTATAGGGCCCCACAACAGGTGTTTGCATCTGCTTTTCATTGTCTCCTCCAAGAAAGGAAATAGATGCATTCGTCATTCTTCCATCCAGCACTCCAATTGCTGCAATGACATCAAAACGAATCCTTTTCAGTGCTGACAGGTCTACATCCGATAATATTCCGGAGCCATTCGGGTGGGTATGTATGCACCTGACACAGCTAAGCCCTTCATCAGACCTTCTTCTGTCAAAGCTTTTCAATGCAACTGTGTCCTCATCTCCGATTTCTACCTCAATAACCTCTCCCCGTCTGTCTATATATACAGCTATCTCTTTTCCCAGTTCACCCGTTATATCGCAGATTTCTTCAATTATAAACTCGGAAACCAGTTGATCCTTGTCAACACTTAATTCCTCAATAGCTTCCAATCTTTTTATTATTGACTTTTTTATTCCTGCGGTGTTTTCCATAAAACCACTCCCGTCACTTTGAATGAATAATATTGTACAATTAGTTGAATAATCACTAATGAAACAGTCATTAATACTACAATGAGCTTTATATTATTTTATCATATTAATATAAACAATATAATCCATTTAAGCTTTTATTAAAGCTTAAAACCTGAATAATCTTTAATTCCGGCGCTGTTGGCTGTATATTCTCTTATTGCCGCCCGGCTCATACATTAGTATTCAATTGAAATAAAGTATTTTTTTTGAGATAATACTAATTGTACAAGGAATATATACAAAGGGGTGAGTCCATGAAGCACGAGACGATTTTAGCTGAATTCTTCAGCGTATACAGAATAATAACCTTTTTTCTTGCAATCATACTGGTTTTTTGTATTTTTACCTCTGTTTATACCGTTAAGGAGAGTGAAGTCGGCGTTTTAAGAACCTTTGGAAGGATTACTGACATTACTCAGGCGGGTATACACTTCAAGCTTCCTTATCCTATACAGCAGGCTGATGCTATAAATATAAACAAGGCGAATACCATAGAGATTGGTATAAGTGATATAAAGAAACAAAAGGACGAAAATGTCGGAAAGGATTCCGTTGCGTTGACAAAGGACGGCAACGTCGTTTTATTTAATATGGTAGTTGAATGGAGAGTTACTGATCCAAGGGCATATCTCATAAATGCCAAGGAACCTGACGATATCCTGAAGAATGCAATAATTGCTTCAATAAGATATGCAATGGGAAATTCCTTCATTGATTCGGTTTTGACAAATGGAAAAATCGATACCCAGGTTAAAACAAAAGATTACCTTGAAAACCTTATAAACAAGTACAATATTGGAATACAAATACTCGATGTTAAGATTCAGGAAACACATCCGCCTGCCCAGGTGCAGAAAGCTTTTGAAAATGTATCGGATGCCAAGGAGCAGAGAAGCACTTTGATTTCAAAAGCTGAGGAGTATAAGGATCAAAAGCTGACTGCAGCAGACAGTGAGGCCCAGAAGATGATTCAGGAGGCTGAGGCTTATTCAGAAGAAAGAATTAATCAAGCCAAAGCAGAAACTGCAAAATTTAATTCTCTATATAATGAATATAAAATCAGTAAAGAAGTTACAAAGACGAGACTTCTTATTGAAACACTGGAGGAAGTGCTTCCCGGCAGCAACATATATATAATGGACGATAAAAACGGTACTGTAAAATATATCCCGATAAATGAACTTGGAGGTGGTAAATAATGAATACCTCCAATAACTTAAACCATAGCAGTAAAAAAATGCTTATTGATACCCTGGTAAAAAAGCTTCTTATCCTGTTCCTCTTTATCGCACTGGTAGCTGTTGTAGTAACTAATACACTCATAGTCCAGGAGGATGAACTTGTAGTAGTCAAGCAGTTCGGAAGGGTCGAAAAAATACTTGATAAACCCGGTATGTATTTCAAGCTTCCTTTTATTCAAAATACGCAGTCTCTCACTAAAAAGCTCATGGACTACGAAACACAACCTGTTAAGGTATTTTCGAAAGATAAGAGGAACCTCGTTGTCACAAACTACACACTATGGAGAATCACTGATCCCCACAGCTTTATAGAAAACATAGAGACAATAGGCAGTGCGGAAATGATGATTGACAGCGCAGTATACTCCGCAGTAAGGCAAGAATATAGTGATCTGACCTATGACGAGATTATAAGCGGTTCAACTTCCGGAAAAGATTTTAACAGTATAGTCACCGGTAATGTTAAGAAGGAACTGGGTAGTACGGGTATTGAAGTTTTGGATGTAAGACTTTGCAGAACCGACTTGCCTGTTGAAGAGGAAGAAGCCGTTTACTCAAAGATAAAAACCGACAGAGAGAAAATTGCAAAACAATATATATCCATGGCAGAGAACGAAACGACACAGATAAAAGCCGAAGCTGACAAGCAGGCAAAAATAATAATTTCCAAAGCAAACGCCTCTGCTGAAGAGATAAAAGGAAAAGCTGATGCTGAGGCAGCAAGGATATACGCTGAAAGCTACAACCAGGACCCGGAATTTTATAAATTTGTAAGGACCCTTGAATCCTACAAGAAAACCTTAAAGGGTAAAACAACTATAATACTTCCTATAGACTCGCCCTATACGAAATATTTGATCGGGAAATAATGAAATAAAAAAAGGTATGTATATTTTTGTCTTATACATACCTTTTTTTATACCAATGCCTAGATATATATGACTGCTCCTATTATTATAGAGTAAACTGATTTGACAGGCTGTTGATATCCGTAACCATCTGTGACATGTTCTTTGCAATCTGTGCAACTTCCTGGATAGCTGCAGACTGTTCTTCAGTAGATGCTGAAATTTCTTCTGTTCCGGCTGCACTCTGCTGTGATGCTGCTGCAGTTCCTTCCATTACCCGTACTATCTCTCCCACAGCTTTTATTATTTCATTCGTAGCTTCCGAAATCATGCCTACTTCTTCCACTACCTTGCCTGTATCTTCCGAGATCTTGCTGAATGCGTTCTTTGTTTGTGATACTGCAGCCTGCTGCTCTTCTACCGCACTAATAGAAGCATTGGACTGTTCTTTAACCAGCTCAATACTATTCTGAATCTCTATTATTATATTGGAAATTTTTTGAGCAGAAACAGTTGAATCTTCAGCCAGTTTTCTTACTTCATCAGCAACCACAGCGAAGCCTTTACCTGCTTCACCTGCTCTTGCTGCTTCAATGGCCGCATTTAATGCCAGCAGATTGGTCTGGTCTGCAATTCCTGTGATGACGTTTATTATGTTTCCTATTTCATTTGCTTTGTTAGCCAGCTCAACTACTGCTTTATTTACATCTTTTGTATTCTCAACATTCTTTTCCATTTTATCGTTCTGATTTGATATTGTCTTTAAACCTTCCTCTACAGAGCGCTTTGTTGAATTTGTGCTTGCAACTGAGTCTTTTACATTTACCGCTATTGCTTCCAGCTTGTTAAGCGCCACTTTTGCAAGATTTGCGCCTTTTGTTGCACTTTCAGCTTGTTCATTGGCTCCTTGAGCAAGTTCATTTATTGTTGTAGCTATTTCTTCTGCTCCTTTACTGGTCTGATCCGCTGATTCGGACAGCTTTTCAGAGGCTTCCTTCAACAATACGGTTATATTGCTGCTCTTTCCGACAACATTTTTCAAGTTTTCGGACATATTGTTTATACCATTGCTCAGTTCTTTGAATTCCTCGCTTGATTTTACTTCTACCTTTTGATTCAGTTTTCCTTCGCCGATAAGCTTAAGAACATTTAATGTTTTTCTGATCTCATTTATCACATTTGATTTTATTAGCAGATAAATTACAAGTACACATAACACCAAAGCAAGCAAAGAAACTATAGCAACATTAATCAGCAAACCCTTAAGTCCGCCGGTAAACTCTTTTTCAGGTACGGTTGCGAGTATTATATAATCTCCATAAGCTACATAACTTAGATATTTCCTTACTCCATTAAGCTTATAGAAGAATCCGCCGCTTTCTTTTTCTCTTATTTTTTCGCTTAGTCCATAATCGGCAGATTTCTTGCCAACCATGCTATCAACCTTATGACTTACAAAAACATCGCTTTTCTTATCTACAATTGCTAGATAGCCTTCTTTTCCAATTGATTCCCCTTTAGCCAAATTTTTAATATCCGCTTTTGCCATAGCTTGCTGCAATCGCTCCGGCTCTACACCGATTTGTACTATACCGGGCTGATCCTGCCTTGCTACACCTATGTACTGAAATAAGACTTTATCTGCTCCCCTCTCAGCAGGATCCTGTGCTAAAACGAAGTTTTTATCATTTATGGCAGCCAGGAAAGGCTTAGTTTGATCAGAACTGTTAAAATCAAAACCAATAAAGTCGGGTACTGTACTCCATTTTATTATACCTTTTTCATCAATTACGTGAATTTCTGCGACATTCAATACTTCTGCAAGTTTCTTCATATCTTCAGGGGAACCTAAAATTGCAGGATTTTTTTCAATCATAAATGCCAGGGTTTTTACAGTTTCAATGTAACGTGCGTTCATTTCATCCTTAAGACTTTTAATTTCTTCGGCTTGAGCCTTTACAAGTTTTACTTCTTCATTTGCCTTTTCCATTGTAATATCAGACATGTTCTGGTTTAGAAGCTGTCTTTCGAAATAGTAAGAAACACCAGAAACTGCAGATATGGAAACAAGTAATAAAATGACAACTGGAATTGTAATTTTCGTTAATAGCTTCATCGAATTTCCCCCTTTTTTCTTTTTTATTCTTTTCTTTACTATGAATCAATAATACCGTCAGTATCAAGCAAAAGTATTATTCTATCCTTTACCTTCCCTATTCCTGATATAGATCTTTTTCCTGAGCCGATAAGCAGTTCCGAAGTGTTTTCTATATTATTTTCATCTATTGTAAGTACTTCTGATGCGTCATCCACAATGAAACCCGCCGTTTTGCCGCTAATTTTTGTTATTATTATTCTTGTATTCTCATTTATACTCTTATTATTTATACCAAACATTTTTTTCAAATTGATTATGCTGATTATTTCTCCCCTTATATTGATTATTCCCTCTGAATAGTCCGGTGTATTGGGTATTTTTAAAGGCTGCTTGTAGGGTATTATTTCCTTTACTTTTTTTATATCTATTCCATATTCCTCATTACCCAGCTTGAAAATAACCATTTGTATTTCTGCCATCATATTCACCTCCTGTTCATTTAAAATCCTTTTTAGTAACACCGGATAAAATTACCTGAAGCTTTTCTTCCTACAAAAAACTGTCAAGTAAACTATCATCAAAACATATAAATTTTCAATTTTCCTCTTAATTAAAATTTATTACAAATTTCGACATGTTTTGTCAATATCCTCCATTGTTATTTTTTTAACACCTTTATTTGCTTACCAACGTTAGTCCCTTCTTTTTTATTCTGCATATAAGTAGCAAAGTTAACGCCCATTACATATGTGTTTAGTGGGAGGGACGAGCTCAACCTTCAAATCCAAACAAAGGAGGTGAAATATAGTAGTTTATGCTCCGAAGGATTCAAGTCTTCTGATACAGGGCATCGAGATGTGCCAGATAGTAACAACAATCCCGACACCAACACCTGGAACTGAAGTAAATCTGTTATGTGTATTTGTGGTAGGCAACTTCGCATTCCTGGTTTTCGACGTTGAAAACAGAGCTGACAGACTTGTTCTAGTAAGAGTTCCACTATGCACAGTTATTTAGTTAAGAACTAAATAAAAATAAAGTGATAAGATTTTTCTTACCACTTTATTTCTAGCCGGCAGCGACCAGACTTTTTGCATGACCGGCCAGTAAGTACAACTGCAGCAAAAAGTTACCTTAAAGGAGTCGAAATCCGTGAAGCTTGTCTTCACGGCTAACAGGTAACAAGAACCTTGGATAAACCATATAAGAACCTTAAGATAAAAAAATAAAGAGCAGCAAGATTCAACTTACTACCCTTCTTGTTACCTGGCAGCGACCTACTCTTCCGGGACCCTGCGGTCCAAGTACCATCGGCACCGGAGACCTTAACTTCTGTGTTCGGGATGGGAACAGGTGTAACCTCTCCGTCATTGCTACCAGATTAT
>JBLNDG010000015.1:0-7336 GCA_050261415.1 Caulobacteraceae bacterium
GCAGTAAAAGCGATGGGTTTACCATAAGGGCTCTGCTCATCGCAAGCATCTGTTGTTCGCCACCGCTCAATGTACCCGCAAGCTGCTTCCTTCTTTCAAAAAGTATGGGAAAGAGACCAAAAACAAACTCCATTTGACGCCTCTTAATTTCCTTATTTCTGACAGAATAAGCTCCCATATTCAAATTTTCCTGGACTGTCATGTCTATAAAAACACGTCTTCCTTCTGGAACATACCCTATTCCAAGTTTAGGGATTTGATGCTGAGGTAATTTTTCAAGGCTGTGACCTTTAAAAATAATACTTCCTTCCGATATCTTAACTATGCCCATAATGGCATTAAGGAGCGTGCTCTTCCCGGCTCCATTGGCGCCAATCACCGAAACGATTTCTCCCTCTTCCACTTTTACAGAAATCCCGTGTATTGCTTCTACTTGCCCATATTTTACCTTAATATTGTTTACTTCAAGAATCGCTGCCATACACATCCTCCGAACCTAAATAGGCTTTTATAACTTCTGGATTTTCGGCTATTTCATTCGGTTTTCCAAAAGCAATCGCACTTCCATGATTTAATACCATGATTCTGTGTGAAATGCCCATAACTATTTTCATATCATGCTCAATCAGGATTATAGTCATTTTTTTATTTAGTTCTTTTATCAGAGATATCATCAACTCACGTTCATCACTGTTTAAACCTGCTGCAGGCTCATCCATCAAAATAATATCAGGACTTACCGCATAGCACCGTGCAATTTCAAGCCTTTTTTGATCACCGTATGGCAGGTTTTTTGCCAATGTCTCTGCTTGATGACCAAGTCCGGTAATTTCCAAGGCTTCCATTGCAATCGGCTTTACACGGTCAAAATTGCTTTTTTGATGGTTTGGACTAAATATTTCCAACACAAGCGGAACCTTGCTTCTCGCGAGTAATGAAACCATAACATTTTCAATGGCTGTAAGATCAGTATACAGGTGCGGGTTCTGGAATGTTCTTGCCATACCCATTTGACTGATTATATAAGATGGTTTTCCTGTAACGCACCTATCATTAAAGCTGACTTGCCCTGCTGTAGGTTTATAAACACCGGTAATTACATTAAACATTGTACTCTTGCCAGACCCGTTGGGACCTATAATACTGAACAGTTCCCCCTTGTTCACACTAAAAGACACATTGTTGAGGGCATACAATCCGCCAAATTTCATCGAGACATTTTGGACTGATAATATCATTTTATTTCACCCGCCTTTTTCTGAGATGGCCGCTTATCCGTCTACACATATTTCCGGTTGCTTTTTTAAGCAATCCTCCTATTCCGTTTGGCATATAAATCATAGCCAGAATCAGAAGAATTCCATAGATAACAAGGCGGTATTCACCAATAAATCTGAAATATTCAGTAGCAAAAGTCAGCAGTACATTTGCAATAATCACCCCTGGTATGCTTCCGTTTCCACCAAAGATTGAGATAGTCAGGAACGAAATAGATACGTTGGTTGTAAAATTTTCAGGTGAAATATAGCTTATATAACTTGCATAAAGGGCTCCTGCCACACCTGCAAACAAAGAACAAATTGCAAAAGCCAGTAGCTTTATTCCGTTAACATTAACACCATTCATATTCGCAGCAATGCTGCTATTCTTTATAGACGTAAAGAAATACCCGAGTCTTGACTTGAATATTCTATTAGTCAAAAATATAAAAATAAGAAACATGACAAGCGCCAGATAATAATAACTAAAGACATTTTTAAGTTCAAATCCGAATATGACCGGAGCAGGTATTCTGTTTAGGCCACTTGGTCCATTGGTTAATGAAATCCAGTTCTTGAACACCTGATATATTATCTCATTTATACCCAATGTAGTCATTATTAGATATAAGCCCGATACCTTCATCGTTGGAAGACCTACTAAAAACCCTGCGATAAAAGTTATAACAACTACAACCAGCATATAAACCCAGAAGTTTGCATTCAGTCTTAAACTTAGCAATGCGGCGGTATATGCACCTATCCCGAAAAACGCCGCCTGTGCATTCGAAATTTGCCCTGAGCTGCCTAATATATTCAGACCCAAAACAGCAATAGAATTAATCATCACATATACGACCAGATGCAATATATATTTAGACATAAAATCAGGAAAAGTGCACATTAAGGCAATAACTACCAAATATATTAAGGTCTTTGTTTTTTTATTCATATACGCTACCTGAACTTTCATTTCATCACACCTTTGTCGGTCTAGCTTTTCCCAAAATGCCATAAGGCCTGAACAATAGCATCAAAACCAAAATACCGAGAGAAAATACGTCTTTATATGCAGAGCTGATATAACCGGCTCCCAAATTTTCCAATATACCCAGGATAATTCCACCAACCATTGCACCAGGAACACTGGTGACCCCACCAAGTACGGACGCGGAAAAAGCCTTAAGCCCCATCATGTTTCCCATTTCAAACGAAGCAAAATACAATGGGCCAATTAAAACGCCACCTATTACTGCAACTACAATACTTAAAATAATTGTAAAAGAAATATATACTCTTACATTGATTCCCATAGCAGCGGCGATAGGTCTGTCAGCCGCCACTGCACGCATTGCTTGGCCAACTCGTGTAAATGAAAGCAGAACGTAAACAATAATGAAAAGGATAATTGCTATTCCGATAACCCAAAAATACTGTTCTGCGATTGAGGCGCCGAATATTTTAAATACTCGTGTCCCGAATATATCCGGATATTTTACAGGGTTTGGAAACCTAATTCTGACAAGATTCTGAAGTACAATCCCCAGTCCCATCGTGGCTATAACAAATGTCATTGTCGGTACATCATATAATTTTCTGAGGATGAATCTGTCTAATATAAATCCTATTATAAAGCCCGCCAGTGTTGTTATTAGCAGTGTCAGCCAGGCATTAAGTCCTAATGAAACCGCTATCATAAAGCCAAATATGCTTCCTGTCATATATACATGGCCAAGACAAAAAATAAAATGGTTCAGGGTTCTGAAAACCAAGGTGTATCCCAGTGCTACCAATGCATAAACAAATCCGGTTGCAATCCCTTGCAATATAAGTTGAATTAACATGCACACCCCCCTTTCTATTTTAAATTAACTTTTAGTTGCCGGACTTGCGGTGGGGTGTCACCCACCGCAGCCAATGCATTAAAATAAGCTTATTCGTAAAGAACCCATGCACCATCTTTAACAGTCATAAGAACAGTGGGTTGAACGAGGTTGTGACGTTCCCCGAAATACAGTTCACCTTCAAATCCCATTATATTACCCCTCCAATTTTGAATTGCATCACGGAGGGCAGCCTTGTCTGTTCCTGCCTTTTCAAGACAAGGACGGAGAATCTGAGTTATTGACCTGTATGTCCATGCCATAAGCAGAGGTTGTGCCACTTCTTTCTCCTGGGCAAATATTTTTGCGACATTTTCAGCAAATGCTGCAGCATCAGGTGTGGTGTCTTTATGATAATATGTGCAAACAACTGTTCCTTCTGCTGCTTCTCCTCCGAGAATGAATAATTGGTCGTTTGCAAGACCTCCTGTTCCAAAGAACGTTGCATCAATACCCAATTGACGTGCCTGTATCATGATCGCGGGAGCCGCGGGAATAGTTCCGCAAAGCGCAATACCATCAGGTTTGGCTGCAGCTATCTTTGTCAGCTGTGCTGTAAATTCCGTATCGGCAGAATTATAACTCTCGATTGCAACCGGAGTAATACCGAGTTCCTTAAGTCTGTTTACAATTCCGTCTTTAACACCGGTACCATAATCATTGGTATCATATATAACAGCTATTCTTTTCAGTCCCATATCTTTAACAGCTGCATCGCCTAGTGACGCCGCCTGCAGATCGTCAGCCTTGATCACCTGGAAAGTCCACTTGTTGTCAACATTTGCTATGGCGGCATTTGTACCTCCAACAACGATGTATGGCACTCCCGCCTTTTCATTTACGGGAATTGCAGCGAGTACTTGCGAAGAACCCCAACCGCCCACAACTACATCTACGTTTTCCTGATCAACTAACTTTTGCATGGCAGTGACCGCTTCACTCGGGTTTGTTGCATCATCGACGATAACCATCTCAAGTTTACGCCCATTAATGCCACCATCTTTGTTAATTTCATCAATCGCCATCTCCGCGCCATATTGAATGTTAACTCCATATGAGGTACCACCGCCGGACAGTGGAGCAATAACACCTATCCGGATAGGACCTGTTTCTTTTTTGGAACCGCATCCTGTTGCCAGGGAAATTACCATAATTACGGCCATTAATAATGCTAAAACCTTTTTCATCCTAACTCCTCCTTACCTAAATCGACTTAAAAAACGTCGTCCGCCAAATTACACATCCATTAAAATAACATCAATCTCTACGTCAATGCCACGAAGTCCAGCTTGGACAAGTGTTCGTGCCGGACGTTGATTTTCATCCGGAAAATATTCTTCATATATCTCGTTAAAACATGGAATATTAGTAAGATCCGCCAGATAAACAGTAATTTTCACCGCCTTCTTAATACTTAAACCTGAAGCCTCAGCGACTGCTGAAATGTTATCAAATGTTTTACGTACCTGCTGTTTAAAGTCACCTTTAATTGGTGCATTTGTTTCTTTATCCAATGGCCCCCATCCGGACAAAAAAACAAAAGGTCCGACTTTAAGAGCTTGTGGAAACGGGCCTCTCCCCTTTGGTGCATTTTGGGTGACCACAGTTTCCCTTATATACTTTTCCAAATATTCCACCCCCCATAATATGATTAATTTCGAGTTTGCGGTGCCAGAATCAGCCCAGACGGAATATGCGGCGGATATTCTCGCCAAATACAAGCTTTTTATCCTCGGAGCTTAACAATGGACAATGCTTGTCAAGATAATTTCTCGCCTGTGCATATGTACAATTTCTTTCAGTATTTGGCAAATCAGTTCCCCAAATCAGTTTTTCAGGGCCAAGGTGAGACATAAGCTCCCGTATCAACGGATGAATCTCAAGATATGGATAATCCCATACTGTTCCGCCTGGAACAGGGTGGCTTACTTGCATCGGAAACAGGAGCTCGAGATGCATGTTCGGCCGCTTCCATATATTCCATAGTTCCTCTCGTATAGGTATGAAATTATCCTTATCTCTGATATTTCGGAGAGGGATACCGTGTACCAAGATACATGGTATCTCCGGAAAGCGCTTATGCCATCCTTCCAATCTCAGCATCTGTTTCATAAAGCGTTCATATGCGGAAGAAATATATTCACCCTTTTCATATATTGCAGTAATGTCCCAGAATACAGGAAGCCCTAAATCCCTTACCTCTGACCAAAATTCATCAAATCTTTCATCATCAAAATTAATTGAAAATCCAATTTCAAAAAACCTTTCGTTCGCATAATAAAGCGCCTTCAGTCCTTGTTCTATTGCGCCTTTACGCAATTTCTTAATTTCTTCCGGGCCGTCAGCTTTCGACTCATTAATCTGTATGGTCCCTATAAATCTATCCGGATATTTTTTGACCGCATCAGATATAAACTCGTTAAGGTCACCATATAGAAAAGCATTTTGCAAGATGCCCATAGAAACACCGGCGGCATCCATATGAGCGAGAAGAAACTCGGGAGGCGATTCCAGACTCTGCATATTTGGAGCATAAAGTGAAATATAATAGCCTTCTCCATCCTTTTCCCATTGCAATCTTCCAAAAGAACCCGCACTAAATTTAACATCATATGCGCCATTGGGAGTCGGGTCATTTTCATCCCATAAAATATATTTACTCTTTTCCATTTCTACTTTACCGTCCCGCAAACGTTTAACCACGGCAGCGGGCGACGAAGCAACAAAACGCTGCAAATACAGGTTTTGTTCTTTCATAGACCGTGAACCATAAGGCCTTCCAAGATTGGGGAATGCGTGCATATGGGCATCAATAATCATTTTACCATCTCCTCAAATTATTAGTCGTCACCTTTTACTAAATATCCGCCGCCAATTATATCCAGGCCGCTGATACCATCCTGTGGCTTTGCAAAAATAACCAGACTGTAATAATCACTTCGAAGATAAACTCTGGTAAGCTGCAAAGCATCTCCGGCCGATGAATATGAAACTGACTCGTGTACAAGGAGCGGATATTTTTCAGAAACTTCGAGAAGCTTCGCCTGTATCGAGTTTGCTCCTACTGCCCTGACTTGGACTTCAACGTGATCAACTTTATGTCCTGTCATTTGCAGCAGCTTTTGGACCGATTCGTTCTCTAATTTAGTTATATCCAGCTTCTCACCTATATTTAATGGGAAATATCTAGATTCAATCCATATAGGGGTATCTTTCGATCTGCATAGACGTCTGACCCGAATTAATTCATCATTTTCTGATATTCCAAATATTTTAGCGATGCTTTCCACCGGCTTTATTTTTATATGCTCTACTACAGTCGCCTTACGTGAAAAACCTCTGTTTTGCATTTCATCTTCCATGCGTCTGAAATCATCCAAACCGATAATCGGGTGGCGGTTTCCATGAACGTTATCTGAAACAATAGATCTAGACCCACGTTTTTTTATAATCAGGCCATCTTCTTCCAATCGTTCCAGTGCCTTACGTATCGTTATCCGGCTTACGTTAAACATTTGTATGAGTTCATTTTCACTTGGGATAAAATCCCCCGGCTTGAGCTCCCCGCTCTCAATTTGCTTGCGAATCTTTCGTTCAACCTGATAATATAAAGTAACAGGACTTTTATCATAAAGATTCATTTATAATTGACCTCCTAAACATTATACAAATGATACTTTTATGCATCTATATTCCGAGGTTCAAGATTTCTCACACGGCTTGCAGCATCTCTCATTACATTAATTTCATTAGCAGTTTAGCAAAAAATATTATAAGTTGTTATCTTGTTATGTTATTATAACAAGATAACATATTTATATTCTAATGCCGTTCATTAAAATTGTCAATACAATAATGAAAAATTAAATTCCTCATTTGCCGAGGCCGTTCCCATACAACATTTTTGAAAAACAGAAATGAGGCGTAAACCTTGAAATTCCTGCGTTTATCGCCTCTCTTATATTCTTCAACTGTCAAACTCGGGATTATAGCCGCTGTTTTTTCAAGATAAACTAAGAAGTAAAGTCCCTTTACATGAGATTATAGACAACGGAACATGCTTTTATTCTGTGATATTTTCATCGTACGCACGCCGTAGGTGCAAAAACAGCAGGTGAACAATATTTTTAAATAAACCGGGCCGGATGTAAAACAAAACACCGGAGATATGATAAGTATTACAGCGGGTTGCTC
>JBLNDG010000016.1:0-19547 GCA_050261415.1 Caulobacteraceae bacterium
TAGCAGATTATACAGATAGAAATACCTGCGTATTATTCGGCGATGGCGCAGGAGCAGCGGTAGTTTCGGAAGTTCCCGAGGGTTATGGCATTTTATCATCATATATAGCCGCAGATGGAAGAGGCGGGGAGCTTTTAATGCAGCCGGCAGGCGGTTCCAGAAAGCCTGCAAGCAAGGACACAGTTGAGCAGAAGCTGCACTACATAAAAATGGATGGCAGTGAAGTATTTAAGTTTGCTATAAAAATAATGGGGGAAGCTGCCGAGAAAGCCTTGACGGCATGCGGACTTGCAAAGGAAGACGTAGATTGCCTGATTCCGCACCAGGCAAACATAAGAATTATCGATTCTGCAGTAAAAAGGCTCAAAATATCACCCGAAAAGGTTTATATCAATGTGAACAAATACGGTAATATGTCGTCAGCATCAATTGCAGTTGCACTGGATGAAGCAAACAGAAGCGGATTTCTAAAAGATGGAGAAGTAGTGGTACTAGTAGGATTCGGTGGAGGTCTCACATGGGGTTCCACTGTATTCAAATGGAAAAGTATTGGGAGGTAGGCATATGTTTAAAACACCTATTTGTGAGATTTTGGGTATAAAGTATCCGATATTGCAGGGGGGTATGGCCTGGGTAGCAACTGCGGAGCTTGCTGCTGCAGTATCCAACGCTGGAGGTTTTGGTATAATAGGGGCAGGTAATGCACCGGGGGATTTTGTGAGAAATGAAATCCGTAAAGTGAAGAAATTGACTGACAAGCCATATGGAGTAAATATAATGCTTTTATCTCCATTTGTAGAGGATGTCATAAATGTTGCATACGAGGAAAGGGTTCCGGTATTGACCACAGGAGCCGGCAACCCGGGGAAATACATAGCAAGATTCAAGGAAATAGGTACAAAGATAATTCCTGTCGTTCCTTCAGTGGCTCTTGCTAAGAAGATGCAGCAGGAGGGTGTTGATGCTGTTATTGCTGAGGGTACGGAATCCGGCGGCCACGTTGGGGAGCTTACTACAATGGCCTTGGTTCCTCAAGTAGTTGATGCAGTAAGTATACCGGTTATTGCTGCCGGAGGTATTGCTGACGGCAGAGGGATAGTATCTGCATTGTCCCTTGGTGCGCAGGGAGTACAAATGGGTACGATATTTGTATGTGCTTCCGAATGTACGGCTCATATAAATTATAAGCAAGCCATAATTAAAGCTGGTGACAGAGGTACAATAGTAACCGGAAGGGCTACAGGACATCCGGTAAGGATTATAAAGAACAAGCTTGCAAGAGAGTTTGAAAAGCTGGAAAAAACCAATGCAGGGGCAGATGAGTATGAAAAACTTGGAGTAGGAAGACTTAAGGCCGCTGTAGTAGATGGTGATGCGGATTACGGTTCCGTAATGGCCGGGCAGATAAGCGGAATGGTAAAGGAAATAAAACCCGCAAGGGATATCATTGAAGACATAATGAAGGATGCATACGTTGTCGCAGACAAGGTGAAGCAGCTTCTGAAGGAGGAGTAGGATGTCAAAAATTGCGTGCATTTTCCCGGGACAGGGAGCACAATATCCCGGCATGGGAAAGTCAATTGCAGATAACTATAAGGAAGCAATGAGAATATTCGACCTGGCTAGTGAAAGGCTGGGTATAGATATGAAAAAGCTATGCTTCGAAGGCGATGAGGAGGAACTGAAAAAGACTGAGAACACACAGCCTTCAATACTCACAACAAGCATTGCGATGTTGGAGGTACTGAAGCTGAACGGTATCAAACCTCATGTTACTGCAGGCTTGAGCCTTGGAGAGTACTCCGCACTGGTTGCCTCAAATGCAATTAAATTTGAAGATGCAGTAGCCCTGGTGAAAAAGAGAGGCAAGTATATGCAGGAAGCTGTTCCTGCAGGAGAAGGGACTATGGCTGCAATTATGGGCTTGGAAAGGGAATCAGTATTGGAAGGCCTTGAAATGGCAAGCGGCTACGGCGTTGTAGAAGCTGCAAATTTCAACTGCCCCGGACAGATAGTAATTGCAGGACATACAAAGGCAGTTGAACATGCTTGTACAATCCTTAAGGAAAAAGGTGCAAAAAGGGCTATGATTCTTCCCGTAAGCGCACCATTTCATTCCAGCCTTTTGAAGCCGGCAGGGGAAAAACTGGCAAAGGAGCTTGATAAGGTTGAAATAAGGGATAATGAGCTGCCTGTAATATCAAATGTTAATGCCCAGGTAATAATGAACAGGTACGAGATAAAGAAATGCCTTATTGAGCAGGTGAGCAGCTCTGTATTATGGGAAGACAGTATCAGACATATGCTGGAAATGGGAGTGGATATATTCATCGAAGTGGGGCCGGGAAGGACATTATCTGCTTTCGTGAAAAAGATTGATAAGAGCCTTTCGGTATATAACGTTGAGGATATGGAATCCCTGGAAAATACAATAGTAAGCATAAGGGAGAGGTTGGAATGCAACTAAATGGGAAAACCGCTGTGGTAACAGGCGGTTCAAGGGGTATAGGAAAAGCAATAGCACTTATACTTGCATCAAAAGGTGCAAATGTTGTTGTCAACTATACTTCAAACAAGGAAGCAGCCGATGCGGTTGTAAGGGAAATTGAAGCAATGGGTGTGGCTGGAATGGCTGTAAAGGCTGATGTTTCAAAAGGTGAGGAGGTAGAAAATTTAGTAAATGAAGTATTAAATAAATTTCAAAGCATAGATATATTAGTAAACAACGCCGGGATTACAAGGGATAATCTGCTTATACGCATGACAGGGCAAGACTTTGATGATGTAATCAGCACTAATCTCAAAGGTGCTTTCAATTGTACAAAATCTGTTTCAAAAGTAATGATTAAGCAAAAGTCGGGTAAAATAATTAATGTTTCTTCCGTGGTTGGTATAACTGGAAACGCGGGACAATCCAATTATGCGGCCGCAAAGGCAGGACTCATCGGCTTTACAAAATCTGTAGCCAAGGAGCTTGCAAAAAGAGGCATTACAGTAAATGCAGTAGCACCCGGCTTCATTGACACCGATATGACCTCAAAACTGCCTGAAAAGGTAAAAGAGGAGTTTATGAATAATATTCCTTTAAACCGACCTGGAAAACCCCAAGATGTAGCTAAAACAGTATTGTTCTTGGCGTCAGAATATTCTGACTATATTACGGGCCAAGTAATTAATATTGACGGTGGAATGGTTATGTAATATTATCATAATAGAAATTCCTGAAGGGAGGTGAACTTGATGATATTTGAAAAAGTTCAGGAGAAAGTAGCTGAGCAGCTTGGAGTAGATGCAGATGAGGTTACACTGGAGTCTTCCTTCATTGACGATTTGGGTGCTGACTCACTTGATATAGTCGAGCTTCTTATGGCACTTGAAGAGGAGTTTGATATAGAAATACCTGATGAGGAAGCAGAAAAGCTTGTTACAGTCGGAGATGTGGTGGATTACATAAAAAACAATAAATAAAAAATGTCCCGTAAAGCGGGGCATTTTTCATTTTTGGCTGCGAGTAACTCGCAATATGGCATCAACTGCATTAGGGTGAAAATAGAGTATCTAGTGAAAAATCATTAGTAATCATAGATAAATATATTTTAAGGAGAGGAAACGCTTGAACAAGAGAAGGGTAGTAATTACCGGAATAGGAGTAATATCTCCCATAGGTATCGGTAAGGATGAATACTTTACAGGCCTCAAGGAAGGCAAATGTGGAGTTGATTATATAACAAGGTTTGATACAACTGATTATGATACAAAAATAGCAGCCGAAGTAAAGAATTTTGATCCTTCCGAATATATAGACAAAAAAGAATGCAGGAGGATGGACAGATTTACCCAGTACGCCGTCGCGGCTTCCAAAATGGCTGTAAACGATGCCGGTCTTGATTTAGACTCAATAGACAGCAACATGTTCGGAGTTTGTATAGGCTCCGGGATAGGCGGCATGGAAACCCTTGAAGCGCAGCACGATATATTAAGGGAAAAAGGTCCAGGCAGAGTAAGCCCGTTTATGGTTCCGATGATGATATCCAACATAGCTTCAGGCAATATATCCATAGCCCTGAATGCAAAAGGCCCTAATACAACGGTAGTGACAGCTTGCGCTTCATCAACGAATGCAATGGGGGAAGCCTTCAAGACAATACAAAGGGGCGGTGCAGATATAATGGTTTCAGGGGGTACCGAGGCCTCCATAACGCCGATGTCCTTGGCCGGCTTCTGCGCAATGAAAGCTCTTTCAACCAGAAATGACGATCCCAAGACAGCATCGAGACCTTTTGACAAGGATAGAAACGGCTTTGTAATGGGTGAAGGTGCCGGGATGCTGATATTTGAAGAACTTGAGCATGCTTTAAAGAGAGGAGCAAGAATTTACGGAGAGGTAGTAGGATACGGCGCTACAGGTGATGCTTATCATATAACAGCGCCGGCACCGGATGCTGACGGTGCATACAGAGCAATGCTTATGGCTGCAAAGGATGCGGGAATAGACCCCAGGGAAATTGATTACATCAACGCCCATGGAACTTCTACCGAATTGAATGACAGGCTTGAAACCCTTGCAATTAAAAAACTGTTGAATGAAGATGCCTATAAAGTAGCAATAAGCTCCACAAAATCAATGACCGGACATTTGCTGGGAGCAGCAGGTGCTATAGAAGCAATTGCCTGTATAATGGCGATCATTGAAAGCATTATACCGCCAACAATAAACTACACGACTCCGGATGAAGAATGTGATCTGGACTATGTGCCTAACAAGCCCAGAAACAAGGAAGTAAGATATGCCCTATCGAATTCACTGGGCTTCGGAGGACACAACGCTACCATACTGCTGAAAAAATACGAATAAGATATATTATGTACTATATGCATTAAATAATGATATACTATAAAGAGATTGGGAATAATATTCCAATAGGGATATGTCTCAGTCTCTATGTTTTTGTTATGAGATAAATAGGGGGAATTGAGTTGGCAGTTATTGATACAAAGCGGATTAATGAACTTATGGAGCTCCAAACAGCGATAGGCTATACTTTCAAAGACATGAGCCTGTTGAACAATGCTTTGACACACAGTTCATATGTGGCTTCAAAAAATGATTATCTGGAACATAATGAGCGGTTGGAGTTCATTGGGGATTCAATTTTGAACATGGTAGTGAGTATTTATTTATACCAGAAGTGCAAGAATTCCCCGGAGGGCTATCTGACTAGGTATAGGGCAGGAATAGTCTGCGAGCAGTCCCTTTACAATGCTTCAAACAAGCTGAAACTCGGGCAGTATCTTTTGTTAAGCAGAGGAGAAGAGCATACCGGGGGCAGGACTAGGGTTTCAATGCTGGCGGATGCTTTTGAAGCATTGATTGCAGCTATTTATCTTGACGGAGGTATAAAGAAGGCAAAGGCATTTATAATTCAAAACCTGCAGGATATAATAAACGATGCTGTACAAAATAAAATATTCAGCGACTACAAATCCTTTCTGCAGGAATATGTACAAAAAAGCAATTCAGGCAAGCTGAGTTACAGAATGCTTAAGGAAGAAGGCCCTGACCACAACAAAACCTTTGAAATGGCGTTGTATTTAAACAGCACCCTGATAGGAACAGGAGCCGGTCACAGTAAAAAGGATGCCCAGCAAGCCGCTGCCAGGAAAGCAATAATAAGTTTGGGTGTTAGAGATGAGTAAAAGACATTATATCATACCAATTTTTGTACCGCACAAAGGCTGTCCTCATGATTGTGTTTTCTGCAACCAGAAGAAAATTACCGGGCAGTTGGATGAAGTTACTTCAACGGATGTAAGGAATAAGGTTGAGGAGTTTCTATTAACAATTCCCAAGGAAAATTCCTGCATAGAAATTGCTTTTTATGGCGGAAGCTTTACTGCTATACCTTTGGAATATCAGAAAGAGCTGCTGGAAGCGGCTTTTGATTATATTGAAAAGGGTGATATAGAAAGTATAAGAGTGTCAACCCGTCCGGATTACATAAACGATACGGTACTTATGAATTTGAAACAGTATGGTGTTAAAATAGTAGAGCTTGGGGTACAGTCCATGGATGAAAAAGTATTGGAACTCAGCAACCGTGGCCATACGGCCATTGATGTTGTAAGGGCTGTAAAGCTTCTGAAGTCTTACGGCTTTACTGTGGGGGTCCAAATGATGATAGGCCTTCCCGGCGATACCTTTGAAAAGTCCCTGGAAACAGCAAAAAGACTTGCCGAGCTCAAGCCTGATATAGCAAGGATTTACCCGACTTTAGTAATAACAAATACATATATGGAAGAGATGTACCGGAATGGAATATACCGGCCTTTAACCCTGGAAGAAGCTGTTGTACTATCAAAAAGCCTGCTGGCGGTTTTCGAAAGAAATGGAGTAAATGTTATCAGAATAGGGCTCCAACCTACGGAGAATATCTTGATGGGCAAGGATGTGGTTGCAGGGCCCTTTCATCCGTCCCTGAGGCAGCTTGTTGAAGCACAAGTGTACAGGGACATGCTGGAGATGCTTTTGGGCAGGCTTGAAGCTCCCCGTAAGGAAATTACAATCGAGGTCAACCCCAAGAGAATTTCCGAGCTTGTGGGACAGAGGAAAAGCAACATTGAATATATAAAAAGAAAATTTTTTATCGACAAAATTGAAATAATCCAAAATAATCATGTTGAAGAGGATACTTTAGTGCTTTATACTGATGAAATCAGTATAAAAATGTCAGAAAAAGACTATTATTCCATAGAAGCATAATGAAGGAATTACAAACAAAATATAGAATATATATCATAGATTAGTACATACTAAACTAGGAGGTATATATTATGGAAGTACTAAAAGTATCAGCTCAGTCACAACCAAAATCAGTTGCCGGAGCGCTTGCTGCAGTATTGAGGGACAGGGCAACAGCAGAAATCCAGGCGGTAGGTGCAGGTGCTGTAAATCAAGCTGTTAAGGCAATAGCAATTACAAGAGGCTTCGTCGCACCGAACGGTATAGACCTGGTGGTTGTTCCCGCATTCTCAGAAATACAAATTGACGGGGAGGATAGAACTGCTATTAAGTTCATTGTGGAGCCCAGATAAAATGTCAGGCATTAAACATATTGATTACTGAAAGCCTATTACTGTATATAGTAGTAGGTTTTTATTTTTGCCACAGACGGGCAAGGGGCAAGTCGGATATATAACATGTAACACTGAGAACACTGAAATCTACTGAATTCACGGATGGGGGAAAAATAGTTCCGTGTTATCCGTTCCCCTGGTACTAGAACCGCACACCTAGAGAACTATGGCATATATGGACAAGTTATGTTAAAATGAATTGATATAATTTGTAATTCGGGAGTGACAAGATTGTATTTAAAACAGCTCGAGATACATGGTTTTAAGTCCTTTGCAGAGAAAATCGAACTTAATTTCGGCAATACGATAAATGCAATAGTAGGGCCAAACGGCAGCGGGAAAAGCAATATCTCGGATGCCATCAGGTGGGTTCTGGGGGAGCAGAGCGTAAAAGCCTTGAGGGGCAACAAGATGGAAGATGTCATATTTGCCGGAAGCGACAGCAAGAAAGCTCTGGGTTTCGCCGAGGTATCACTTTGCATTGATAACAGCGATAAAAAGATCCCGGTCGATTTTACAGAAATAAATATTACCAGGAGAATGTACCGGTCCGGGGAGAGCGAGTATTTTATCAACAAGACTTCCTGCAGGCTGAAGGACATTTATGAGCTGTTCATGGACACAGGTATTGGGCGGGACGGTTATTCAATAATAGGACAGGGACGAATTGATGAAATATTGAGCAACAAATCGGAGGACCGGCGAAATGTATTCGAGGAAGCGGCAGGAATAGTCAAATATAAGACCAGAAAGCAGGAAGCTGAAAAAAAGCTCGAGCAGACAAAGCAGAATATAATCAGAGTGACTGATATTATTGAGGAAATAGAGACACAACTGGAGCCTCTTAAAGAACAGGCGGAAGTGGCTAAAAGATACAGGGGTATCATGGAGGAGTTAAAAGCAATTGAGATAAATCTTATGCTGAACAACATCGACAAATACAAGAGCAAGCTCCAGACAATAAAACAGGAAACTGAAGATGTGCAAGGACTGATAAATGAGAAGGTGAACCTTACTGCACAGTTGGAAATGAAGCACAACGAGCTTAAGAAAGGACTGAACGATCTGGAGCTGTTTATTGACAGCCTGAGCGAGGAAATCCACCATGCAGAAAACCTCAAGGAAAAGCTTGAGGGCGAATGCAATGTGCTTCAGGAGAGAATTAAAAATCTGAATAATGATATCGTAAGGCTTAATAAAAGGGACACTGAGCTTAAGAGCGAGTTGGAGGGTTCGGTACAAAATGTGGAGCAGAACCGGCTGAAGCTGGAACAGCTGACAGCTGCGTTTTCTGAAGTAAACGGAAAGATTAATGAGAGGACAGCTGATTTTGAGTCAAATTTCAAGTCCATTAACGATCTTGAATTGGACCTGGGTGAAAAGCAACAGAAATTTATAAGCCTGATTAACAATCTTTCTGAGCTGAAAAGTAAAATAAACAGCACCAATGTGTTTATAGAAAATATTAATAAGAGAAAAAGCCAGGTGGAAGGCGATGTAAGTCTTCTTGAGCTGCAGAAAAGCGATAAGGAAAAACAACATAAAAAATCCGTTGAGGATTTGGAAGACTTCTCAAAGAAGATAGAAGACTGCAAATTACTTGTGGAAGAGTTGAAAAACAAGAAACAGGAATGTGAAAGCGGAATCGGAGAACTGGAAGGCAGCCTCAATAAGGCCAAGACTGAGAAGGATGGGATAATGTCAAGGCTGAAGGTTCTGGAGGATATGGAAAAGGACCATGGAGGCTACAGCCGGTCAGTAAAGGTGCTGCTTGCCGAACATAGAAATATTACCGCAGGTTTTTGCGGTGTAGTTGGAGAGATGGTGAAGGTCCCGAACCAATATGTGACTGCTGTGGAGGTAGCCCTTGGAGGTGCGGTGCAGAGCATCATAACTGATACTGAAGAAGATGCAAAGCATTTAATTGAGCACCTGAAGATGCACAAGATAGGACGGGCTACTTTCCTTCCTATCAGTTCCGTAAAACCCAGGTATTTCAATGAGAAGGAGAATCAGCTTTTCAAGACGGAGGGCTTTATAGGAGTAGCCTCCGAATTAGTCGGGTATGAGCCGAAAATAAAAAACATAATGCTTAACCTGCTGGGAAGAATAGCTGTTGTAAAGGATATAGACTCGGCAATAAAGCTGGCAAGGAAAGCGGGGTATGAATTCAAGATAGTAACACTTTCAGGAGAAGTGATTAATGCAGGCGGGTCTATTACAGGCGGAAGTTTGCAATCGTCATCCAGCTCAGTGCTTTCCAGGAAGAGCGAGATTGAGACGTTGAAAACTCAGCATGAAAGCAGGCAGAAAGAGTATGACGGGCTGATGCTCAAGCTTTCTGAACTAAAAAAGCAAGCAGCAGAATTTGAAAGCGAGATATCCTTCAAGACTGATATTTATCACTCTCTGCAGATAGATTTGAACAACTACAAAAATAGGTGCGAAAACATCAAAAACGATATTCAGATGATATCAGACAGGATATCAATCAACATGAAGGACATTGGAGACCTGAATTCGGAGTATGATGAGACCAAGAAAATAATAGATGAGAATACATCAAAAGCTGAAGCTGTGGAAAAGGAAAAAGCAGCTGTTGAGGAGGAAATAACCGACTTGCAGGAGCAAATGAAGCAGTTTAAGGAAGTCAGGGATTCATACAACGAGGAGATAACCGAGCTGAAAATAAAACTGGCATCTGTTGAGCATAATAAGAGAACTACTGAAAGTACAATCAATGAGTTGCAGGAAAGAATAAGAGACCTTGAGTCGGAGATTGAAAACAACAAGCAGGAAATTGAGAGGGAAGCCGCTGAAATCGGTGGCTTGAAGCTGAGCTTTGAAGAAAAAAGATCGGCTATTGAAAAGTCGGTGAAAGAGGTGGCTGAGAAGCAGGAAACTCTTGCCGGCAGGGAAAAGGAAAAGCTTTCGATTCAGGATGAGCTTCAGAAAATAGAGGATGATACAAAGGAGTATGGCAAAGATATTGCTTCTTTTCAGTCAGATCTTCATAAAATCGAGATGCAGTATGCAAGAATTGAGATAGAGCTTGAAAATACGGAATTGAAGCTTTTGGAAACCTATGACATGAACTATAATAAAGCACAGGAATACAGGGATGAGGGCCTTAGCATAACCTGGGCGTCAAAGCGCTGTGACGAACTCAAGAGTGAAATCAGGGAAATGGGTACTGTTAATGTCAATGCCATTGAGGAATATGAAAAGATGAGTGAGCGCTACACATTCCTCAGCAATCAGGTAGAGGACTTAAGCCGCGCAAGGGATAACCTTATCGGAGTAATAGCTGAGATTTCCGAAAGCATGAAGCTTCAGTTCATTACCGAGTTTAACAAGATCAATCAAAACTTCAATGAAGTATTCATAAAGCTTTTCGGCGGAGGACATGCCCAGCTTGTGCTGTCCGACGAGGAAAATGTGCTGGAATCGGGCATAGAGATTATTGCGAAACCGCCGGGAAAGAAGCTGCAGAATCTTATGCTGCTTTCCGGCGGAGAGCGTGCACTCACAGCTATTGCACTGCTTTTCGGCATACTTAAGATGAAGCCTGCTCCATTCTGCGTCCTTGACGAAATTGACGCAGCGCTGGACGATGCCAACGTTGACAGGTATGCGGAGTTTCTGGTTGAATTTTCTGTGACCACGCAGTTTATAATCGTAACTCACAGAAAGGGCACGATGGAAGCGGCTGATTGCCTGTATGGAGTAAGCATGGAGGAAAGCGGGATATCCAAGCTGGTGTCGGTCAAGCTGGAGGATAAGGTAAGCTAGAGAACGTGTAACACTGAAGACACGGCGGAAAAAATAATTAGCCTTGCAATTCCGTGAAACATCCGTGTGTTCCGTGGTTACCGTACCTATACTTATAAGGAATACCCGATATATTATATATATCATTATATATTGCATAAAGGAGCGTAATAGTAATGGCGGGGATATTTTCAAAACTGTTTAAGAAGGGAAATGAAGGGGAGCAGGAGGAAAAGCAGCAGGAGAATGCTCCTGAAGAGCAGGAAGAGCAGCTTTCTGATGAAGAGATAGAGGAGATGCTTGCAGAGGAAATTGAGGAGGAAGCTGAGGAAGGAAAGGGTTCATTCTTCTCAAGATTAAAGGATGGGCTGTTTAAGACCAGAAAGAATATTACAGATAAAATAAATGATGTTTTGTTGAACTTCAAAAGTGTAGATGAAGAGCTTTTTGAAGAGCTTGAGGAAATACTTATTACCTCCGACTTAGGTGTCACAACAACAATGACGATATTGACGAACCTCAGGAAGCAGGTAAAAGAACAGAATGTCAAGGAGCCTTCTGCGGTAAAGGAGCTTTTGAAGCAGGAAATACTGGGAATAATGGGAGACCCTGGAGAAAGAATAGGAGAGAAGAGTCCAGAGGTTATTCTGGTAATAGGAGTGAATGGTGTCGGTAAAACAACCTCAATAGGAAAAATTGCAGCGAGACTAAAGAAATCGGGAAAGAAAGTAATCATTGCAGCTGCAGACACTTTCAGGGCAGCAGCAATAGACCAGCTTGAAATATGGGGCAGCAGGATAGGCGTCGATGTAGTAAAACACCAGGAAGGTGCCGACCCTGCAGCAGTCATATATGATGCAATAAGCTCAGCCAAGTCAAAGCACGCAGATGTTCTTATCTGCGATACGGCAGGAAGGCTGCACAACAAGAAAAACCTCATGGATGAGCTTAAGAAGATTTCCAAAGTGATAGAAAGAGAATTCCCGGAAGCTCAGAGGGAAACACTGCTGGTGCTTGATGCAACAACAGGGCAGAATGCCATTTCCCAGGCAAAGCTGTTTAAAGAGGTGGCGGACATAGGCGGCTTAGTACTCACCAAACTGGACGGTACGGCAAAAGGCGGCATAGTAATTGCAATTAAATCAGAGCTTGACATACCGGTAAAATTCATAGGCGTCGGAGAAAAGGTGAACGACCTTCAGGATTTTGTGCCGGAAGATTTTGTAAATGCATTATTTGCCGAATAAAAATATTGACAAATGTATATCCTTTAATATAAAATACCAATGTAAAGGTTTTGACCTTTACATTGGTATTTTTAGAGGGCTCATTAGAGGTGTTTTCAGTGTACGAAAAGTTGGTTCAGATAGCACTATTATTCGATTTCTACGGACAGTTACTTACTGAAAAGCAGATTGAGATAGTAGAAATGTATTACAATAATGACCTTTCTCTGGGAGAAATCTCAGAACAGCTTGGCATAAGCAGGCAGGGCGTGTATGATACACTGAAGCGGGCAGAAAAAACACTGTTTGAATATGAAGAAAAACTTAAGCTGGTTGACAGGTTTTTAAGTCATAAAGAAAGCATGAAGCAAATAAACAGAATGATTGATGAAATACTTGAAAAAGATGATTTTGACAAGAAATACTTAAAACAGAGATTGACTCAAATTAAGGAATATATAACCAGTGCAATGAAAGAATAGAAAATATAATCACACATCCATAGGAGGTGGTTCGATGGCTTTTGAAGGCTTGGCGGATAAGCTCCAGCAGACTCTGAAAAAACTCAGGGGTGCGGGAAAGCTTAATGAAAAAGATGTAAAAGATGCCATGAGAGAAGTTAAGATGGCCCTTCTTGAGGCCGATGTCAGCTTCAAAGTGGTTAAAGATTTTATAAATAAAGTTACCGAGAGGGCAGTAGGAGCTGAAGTATTGGAAAGCCTAACTCCCGGACAACAGGTAATAAAAATTGTAAATGAACAGATGACAGAGCTTATGGGCAGCACCCAAAGCAAGATAGTGTTTGCATCAAAGCCGCCGACAATATTAATGATGGTAGGCTTGCAGGGCGCAGGCAAGACAACTACCTGCGGTAAACTTGGCCTTGTGCTTAAAAAGCAGGGGAAAAATCCGCTTATGGTAGCCTGTGACGTTTACAGGCCTGCGGCAATAAAGCAGCTTCAGGTAGTAGGCAGCCAGGTCGGTATAGAAGTATTCTCCATGGGAGACAAGGTTGATCCTGTGGATATATCAAAAGCTGCGGTAGCACAAGCGGCGAAAAACGGTAATGACGTGGTGATCATTGATACAGCCGGGCGTCTTCATATAAATGAAGAGCTGATGGATGAGCTTTCAAACATAAAGCAAAATGTCAGACCTACGGAAATATTACTGGTTGTTGACTCCATGACAGGCCAGGATGCTGTTAATGTAGCAGAAAGCTTCAATGAGAAGCTTGGGATAGACGGTGTTATACTGACAAAGCTGGATGGTGACACTAGGGGCGGTGCAGCATTATCGGTAAAGGCCATAACAGGCAAACCAATAAAATATGCAGGCTTGGGAGAGAAAATGGATGATCTGGAGCCTTTTCACCCGGACAGGATGGCCTCCCGAATACTTGGTATGGGAGATGTCCTGAGCCTTATTGAAAAAGCACAGGCTGCATTTGATGAAAAGAAGGCACTGGAGCTTGAGAAGAAGTTACGGAACCAGCAGTTCACCTTCGATGACTTCCTTGACCAGCTGCAGCAAATGAAGAAAATGGGACCGTTAAGCTCAATAATGGAAATGATACCGGGTCTGAATTCGAGCAAGCTCAAAGGCATGGAAGTTGATGAGAAAGAGCTTGTCAGAGTTGAAGCAATAATAAAATCCATGACCAAAAAAGAAAGACAGAACCCTGATATGATAAACGGCAGCAGGAGAAAGAGGATTGCAGCAGGCAGCGGTACCAGCGTACAGGATGTCAACAGGGTAATGAAGAATTTCGAACAAACGAAGAAAATGATGAAACAGTTTGCCGGAATGGAAAAAGATATGAAGAAGGGTAAAATGAAAATGCCTTTCTTTAAATAAAAAAGGCTTCTATTGAAACACTCTAACAACTAATGAAGCCTTTTATGAAATGCATTGACGGAAAGTTTGTTTAAGGTGAATTTGACTTTCCTATGCATTTTAAATGCATTGTATGCATTTAAAAATACTTCTACTCACAAGAAATATTGTAAGGAGGTGAATCGAATGTCAGTAAAAATCAGATTGAAAAGAATGGGAGCTAAAAAAGCGCCTTTCTATAGATTGGTAGTAGCTGATTCAAGATCCCCGAGAGATGGAAAGTTTATCGAAGAAATAGGCTATTACAATCCTATAACAGATCCTGCAGAAATAAAGATAGACGCCGAAAGGGCAAAGAAGTGGCTCGATGATGGGGCACAGCCCTCTGATACTGTTAGATTACTGTTGAAGAAGAGCGGTATTATAGAGGCATAATAATGCAATAATAATCCATTAGGAGTGTTGCAATTGAAAGAATTAGTAGAAGTAATTGCAAAAGCCCTTGTAGATTACCCGGAAAAGGTCAAGGTTAAGGAGACTGAAAGTGACAAGTCAGTTATTATTGAACTCACTGTCGCTCCTGAGGACATGGGTAAGGTAATAGGAAAAAACGGAAGAATAGCAAGAGCTATAAGAACCGTTGTAAAATCCGGCGCTGCAAAGCTGGATAAAAAAGTAATCGTAGAAATCATTTAAATAAAAGCTCGGAGGCATCGAACCTCCTCGCTTTTGACTGATTCTGCTTTGGCAGAATGTCCAGTAGTTGGAAGGCCGTTTTACACATTTATGCTGATGAAACGGCCTTTTAATCAATTTTGCATTGCAGGTGGATATTATGTTGGAATACCTTACAGTGGGACAAATTATAAACATACATGGATTCAGGGGAGAAGTGAAGGTATACCCCCTTACCGACAATATAAACAGGTTCAGGAAATTGAAGGAAGTGTATGTGGAGGACGGAGAGCAGCTATTGCTGCATCAAGTGGAAGGTGTCAAGTTTTTAAGCAATACGGTTGTAATGAAGCTTAAAGGCATTGATACGGAGGAAGCCGCCAATAAGCTGCGCAACCGCTATATAAAGGTGGACAGAAAAGCCGCAGTCAAACTTCCGAAAGATTCGTTCTTTATCTGCGACCTTATTGGTGCGGAGGTCTTTGACGAAAAGGGCGCTTTACTCGGAAAAATAAAGGATGTCCTGCAGACAGGGAGCAACGATGTTTTCGTTGTACAAGGCGAGGAAAAAGATATATTGATTCCCGCATTGAAGGATATTTTCCGGGATATCAATATTGAAGATAAAAAGATTATTGTTGAATTGCCAGAGGGTTTGATATAAATGAGGATAGATATTCTGACTCTGTTCCCCGAAATGTTTGAGGCGGTTTTAAATGAGAGCATTATAGGAAGGGCTGTGCAAAAAGGGCTCATTGAGCTCAGGTTCCATAACATAAGGGATTTCTCCGAGGATAAGCATAGGAAGGTTGACGACTATCCCTACGGAGGAGGACTTGGTATGGTAATGCAGTGCCAGCCCATATTTTCCGCTGTGGATTTTGTAAAGTCAGAGCTAGGGTTTAAGCCCCGGACAATACTTATGAGCCCGCAGGGAAAGCGGTTCAACCAGGATAAGGCAAGAGAACTGAGTAATTACAGTAACCTGCTCATTTTATGCGGTCATTATGAAGGCATTGATGAAAGAGTAACTGATGCTTTAGTGGATGAAGAAATTTCGGTAGGGGACTTTGTGCTTACAGGTGGAGAAATAGCCGCGATGGCAGTAGTTGATGCGGCTTGCAGGCTTATACCGGGGGTGCTTAAAGAGGATGCCTCTTATGTTATTGAATCCTTCAGCGACGGCTTGCTGGAGTATCCGCAGTATACAAGGCCGCCGGAGTTTATGGGGATGAAAGTACCCGAGGTGCTTTTGTCGGGGCATCATGAAAACATAGAAAAATGGAGAAGGCAGCAAGCGCTTAAGCGCACCCTTGAAAAAAGGCCGGAGCTCCTGGGGGAAGCCAGATTGACGGAAGAAGACATAAAAATTTTGGATAAGTTGAAAAAAGAATGTTAATAATTGAAATATAGTGTTGCATATAGACATTTCATGTGGTATAATTTTAACGTTATTACGGGCGTTCCGCTGTCAAAACACCAATCAATAATGAACATGAACGTCTATGATGGAAGGAGGGACATCGCGATGGATTTGATTAAAGTTGTGGAAAGCGAACAGCTTAGAAATGATATACCGGATTTTAACGTTGGTGACACTGTTAAAGTGCACGTTAAGGTTGTCGAAGGTAACAGAGAAAGAATACAGGTATATGAAGGCATAGTATTAAAGAGACAGGGTGGTGGACTGTCAGAGACTTTCACAGTAAGAAGAATTTCTTACGGTATAGGTGTTGAAAGAACCTTCCCTTTACATTCACCTAGGTTGGATAAGATTGAGGTTGTAAGAAAAGGTAAAGTTAGAAGAGCTAAGCTTAACTATCTCAGAGGTAGAGTTGGTAAGGCTGCTAAAATTAAAGAGGTCAGATAAAATGAAAGGGGCTTGCATGAGCCCTTTTTTATTTTTCGTAAACCCGGTGAGATCTTAGGGTTACGGGTGACACTGAACACACAGATGTTTCACGGAATGACACGGTAAGCTTTTTATTTTCCCTCCGTGTATTCAGTGGATTTCAGTGTCTTCAGTGTTATCGCCACTTTACTTGTAAGGAATACCCGGACATTTCCCGTAATTAACAGAGGAGCGTGATGTATATGAATATTCAATGGTATCCGGGTCATATGGTGAAGGCAAAACGGAAGATAATTGAAGATTTGAAGCTGGTTGATGTTGTCATAGAGCTTCTGGACGCAAGGATACCTATGAGCAGCAGGAATCCGGAGGTTGACGATATAGTAGGCAGCAAAAATAGAATCATTGTACTGAACAAGAGTGACCTGGCTGATCCGGCAGTTAATAAAAAATGGGTTAATTATTTCAACAGTGAGAAGACAAAAGTTATACTCGCAAACTCTGTAACCGGCACCGGCCTTAAAGATGTACTGTCAGCTTCAAAGCAGCTTATGAAGGAGAAGCTTGACAGGCTGAGAAGCAAGGGTCTCCTGGTAAAGACAACAAGAGCGCTTATTATCGGGATACCGAACGTAGGAAAATCAACTTTTATTAATAAGCTTGCAGGCAAGAGCGTAGCCCAGACCGGGGACAGACCAGGAGTCACAAAAACAAAGCAGTGGATAAAAGTAAGCCCCGAGCTGGAGCTTCTGGATACACCGGGCATACTCTGGCCCAAGTTTGAGGATGAAAAGGTGGGTTTGCACCTTGCTTTCACAGGCGCAATAAAGGATGAGATACTGGATGTCAACGAGCTTTCACAAAAGCTCCTGGAGCTTTTAAAGGATAAGTTCCCGGAAAAGCTGAAAGCGCGGTATAAGCTTGAGGCCATAGAGGAAGGCGTTGATGGTGCAGCGCTTCTGAATATTATAGGGCGAAAAAGGGGCTGCATAGTGTCCGGTGGAGAAATTGACGTACAGAGGGTATCTGTAATGCTTTTGGATGAGTTCCGGGGCGGAAGGATGGGGGCAATATCCCTCGAGACGCCGGAGGAATTTTAAACGGGTAACACGGAACACACGGATGATACACGGAATCACACGGCGGGGGGAAATATACAGATATTTGAACAATAATCGATATTCAAATATTCGTAGGGAACGGTTCTAAACCGTTCCATTTTTTGATTTTTCGAGAGAGATGTAACCATTACATATCTTAGAGAATAAAAATATTTTAAATTGGACAATATACATTGTGTACACCATTGACATAATGCCACCATAATAGTATAATAAAGGCAGGTTAAGACTAATTATGAAAAAATGTGATAAGAGCCACAATAAATACAAAAACATAAATATAACCAAATATAGAATTATTAGGGAAGATAAAATAGAAAAGGAGGGCAGGCAAGGAGGTAATAAAGACGAGTCGAGGTCTTTAGTTAAAGGAGGAAGTATGAACGTGCAAAATATAGGGGGTATGAAAACAATAGGCCTTAAAGACTTTAGAAACAATGTGTCAGACATAATCTTTAAGGTTATAAACAACTTCCAGGAAGTATTAACCGGCAATGCGAAAAAGGGAGGCCCGACAGTATCAATTATAGCAACAGACCTGTTAGAAGATATATTAGAAAAATACGAGTTTAATCCTGAAGTAACATTTGATGGAGAAACAAAGCAGTACGAAATTTGCATAAAAGAAATAAACGCATTCGGAAGTGGGGATTCAAAGGAAGAAGCAACAAAAATCATATTGGATAACGTAATGGCATTAACGGAAGACTTTTTTGAAGATATAGAGCTTTACATGAGAATGGAGCCCCAAAAAAAGCAATATCCTTACTTTATGAGAATCAGCCACTGCAAAACTGAATCAGAGTTATTAAAGGTGTTGAACTTAGTCTAGTAAACGAGGTGGCAATATTGACGACGAGTTTTCGCGACCTGGAAAGGGTGTGCAAAGCCTTGGGCTTAAAGGGTATCCCGAAAACAAACGGAGTTCTATGGAAAGGTTTTGTAAAAGACAAGTTTGTTAAAATAATGATACACAAACATAGTGGGGGTAAAGACGTACCAACAGGAACTTTTAACTGTTATGTAAAGGAATTAGGTTTTAGTACCGTGCAAGAATACAATGATTATTTGAACAGTATATAAATAAACTAATGTACCGAGGATGAGGGACGGGTAACACAGGACACACGAAAGCTGCACAGAAGGACACGGTTGGGGGAATATTGTGATAATGCGCGGTCATCGGTAATTTAATATTCATAGGGAACGGTTCGCTTTATTGTTATTGTAGGGACGCCCACTGGGCGTCCTTAATAAATGCGCTTTTTTAGTGTTAAACAGCTATCTATATCTTCTTCAAGAATGTTTGTATTGCAGTTTGAATAGGAATAATATTTTTGGATTCTATGGAGGAATATGGAAATATATATCGAACCTGAATCCGTGAATTTGGCTTATACATCGTCTGAATAAAACAGAAAATCATTTAGGAGGAACCTTTTTAAGGTGCAAAACTTCCTAATGTAATGAAAACTGTAAGCCTGACATAAACGAGGATAGTCTGTCGCTGTTATTTTTGCATGACAAATAAAGCCTACTCCTTATCTGCAAGACTTTGAAAGGATGATGTTTTCCGGAATTGTTTATATAAATGCTTCATATATCCGGCTAAAGGTATTAAACCAAGGGCTTTGCCGTCCGAATTTCAACCATGTTTTATTTGCATGCGTAACCAACTTTGCTGCAATCGTTATAAGGTTTTGTATCACTGTTCTTATGCGACGTCTGCTGACTTGTTTTCTCAGTGGTGCATCAGGACGTTTTATACTTTCTTGTCCAATCAAACGCAGGAGATTATATGCCATGCTACCAAGGGTCAACACCAGATGGTTGCTTGAAAATTTGCCGGACGGCAAGCTTTCCAAGTCTAAGTCGGTTTTGATTTCACTGTGAAATTGCTCACTTGTTCCGTGGTCATGGTATAGCTGAATG
>JBLNDG010000017.1:0-3606 GCA_050261415.1 Caulobacteraceae bacterium
CGGCGGCGCGGGCGGAAAAACCGGCAGTGCGGAGACGGGGACCGATGTGGTGCATGCATGGTTCGCAGGCTATTTTCCGGCGAAAAACCCCAGGTATTCCATCGCCGTATTTGCTGAAAACGGTAAGTACGGCGGCAAGGTAGCGGCCCCGGTATTCGCCGAAATCGCGAGGAATATGATTGAAAAGGGGTATTGAGGGATGAATAACGTACTCGGTTCTTCAGCAAGGTCGTGCCTCATTATAATCCTATACCGGCAGAATCAAAAATATAAATCCTCCTGTGAAGATACTCACAAGGTTGAAACAAACGCATACAGGAAAACCCGGACTAGTTTATGCTCCCTGATAAGGATTGGAAAAGCTATAATTCCCGCCAAAAATACGTAAAATTCCACTATTATAAGGAGGAGGAAATGAAAGCTACCTTTCAATGGATTATCAACGCCATTTAGTAAGAATCTCAGCAGTCCCTGTGTAACAATATTTAACGCGAGGAAAACAAGCCAGCCCCCTTCTTATAATCTCTCAATTAATTTAATTATTGTGATCACTTGCCCAATAAGTTATGATAAATTTATAATATTAATTTAATAAGTGGCATGAATGTATATGAGTTACCGAGAGATAAAAAATCAATGTGCACATGATTTTATCAGTATATAGTACGGGGGAGACAGCAAATTGGAGCTTGCAATTAACTACAAAAGTTTTGAATGGGCAAAACCGTTTGTAAAGTGGGCAGGTGGGAAAGGACAATTACTTGATACTTTTAAGCATTATTATCCTTTATCGCTTCATGAAGGCAATATAAGGCGTTACATAGAGCCATTTGTAGGTGGTGGGGCAGTATTATTTGATATATTGCAGAAATATGCAATTGAAGAGGCTATTATTTTTGACATAAATAAGGACCTGATAAATACTTATATTGTAATTAAAAATAATGTAGACAACTTGGTGGATTACCTCTCAAATATAGAATATAAATATTTAAAAATGGATAAGAATGCTAGAAAAGAAATGTATTATAAAGTACGAGAAGCTTACAATTCACGTACAATTTTGAACAACCAACCGGATATCGAACGTGCAGGACAGTTTATTTTTCTAAATCGTACCTGTTTTAACGGACTTTATCGTGTTAATCGTGGAGGACTGTTCAATGTACCAGTTGGAAATTATAAAAATCCTACTATCTGCGATAGGAGGAATTTATACTCTGTAAGTTCTCTGCTTCAGAGAGTACAGATTTTTACTGGCGACTACAGAGAGAGTCGTAAATATGCAGACAGAAATACCTTTATTTATTTCGATCCGCCTTATCGGCCACTTAATGTTACATCAAGCTTTACGTCCTATAGCAAGTTTGATTTTACAGATGAAGACCAAGTGCAGCTAGCATGCTTTTTTGAAGAAATGAATGAAACAGGTGCTTTGCTAATGTTAAGCAATTCTGATCCCAAAAACGAAAACCCTGATGATGATTTTTTTGATGAAATATACGGAAAATTCTACATACACAGGATAAGGGCAAAACGGGCAATTAATTCAAACGGAGAACGAAGGGGATTTGTAAGCGAGCTTCTTGTTACGAACTATAAGGTAAATTATTAGGGGAGTGGCATGAAATATTCAGATATTTTTAAAAAACGGCTTGGCTGTGCGGATACAGATGAAGTGTTTAATTATTTGCTCGACCATATGAAGGAGACTATTGGGGGTTGGGATTATTTTATCGCGTGGGAAAAGATAATAAATAAGATAAAAAGCGTGGAAATTGTTTTAAATATATTAAATTATCTAATCGGCAAAAAAAACATACGGGAAGAATTTAAAATACTAATTGGGAGATATCCTGAAATAGTTGATGTTCTTCCTATTTTGCTTGCTTTAAGTGAGAAAAGCATTCAAGTCCTAGAGCCACTTGATGATAATATTTTCAATTATAAGGAATACACATTTTGTAAAAAAAATAATTATAGCCCTGGTGAAATAGAATTGCTTGCCGAAATTGCCGAAAAGACTGGCCTTCTAGCCATATTTGAGAAAAAGGACATAAAAAGTGTTGTTGATTATGCAATTGGCGTTGAAGTTGGACTTGACACCAATACAAGGAAGAACAGGAGCGGTAAGGCTATGGAGAAGATAACCGAGTTGTTTATTAAAAAAATTTGTTCTATGAATAATTATCGGTATCTTTCGCAGGCAACATCGCGCAAGATTAAGACATTTCTAAGGTATGAAGTAGCTGTAGACAAATCGATGCGTTCATTTGATTTTGCGATAGACAATGGACACAAACTGTATCTTGTTGAAACAAATTATTATGGCGGTAGAGGTTCAAAACTTAAGTCCGTAGCTGGAGAGTTCACAACACTATTTGGTTTTCTAAAGCAGAAAACGCCGGACCATGGTTTTATTTGGATTACAGACGGAAGAGGTTGGAAAACTGCAAAGAAGTCTCTTAGAGAGGTGTTTGACAAGGTGGATTACATACTTAACCTTGATATGGTTCAAAATGGTGTTCTTGAGGACATTATATCGCAGGGGTTGTGAAGATAGTGGCAAAAAAAGTTAAGTGCTTATATTGTGGACAAATAAATACCAGAACGCAGTATCCTGAACATCTTGAAGAATTTCATAAAGATGAGTATTTCAGGCTTATTGAAAACATAAAAGATGACTTTCAGAATGAGATTAGCGTAAAGGATATTGCAGACAATAATTTCGTTACGCAAGCATTTGTTAAAAAGGTTGCAGAACAGTCTATACCTTTTGTAAAAGAAAAAACAGCAAGTTATTTTGATAGAAAGCCGGATATTCAATTATGGGAACCTGAAAACTTCAATCTTGAGACAACTACTATATGGAGCTTTCCCGATAGGGGTAGCTGGGCTACGCATAGCGGAAAATATAGAGGCAACTGGTCCCCGTTTATTCCAAGAAATGTAATTCTTCGCTATTCTAAAGAAGGTGATACTGTCCTCGACCAATTTGTGGGGAGTGGAACAACTCTTGTAGAAGCAAAGCTTTTGAATAGAAAAGGTATTGGTGTTGATATAAACCCAGATGCGGTAAGTTTGGCACGGCATAATATAATGTTTGAAAGAGAAGGGTGTGGGGAAGCGGAGGTACATGTTGGTGATGCCAGGGAACTTAGATTTATTAGTGACGCGAGCATAGATCTCATATGTACTCATCCGCCCTATAGCAATATTATTAAATATAGCGAAGATATACAGGGTGACCTATCGCATTATGATATAAAAGATTTTCTTAAAGAAATGGAAAAAGTAGCTTCAGAGTGTAAAAGAGTACTTAAGAAGGGCAAATTTTGTGCAATTCTCATTGGGGATACTCGCAGAAAAGGTCACATGATTCCAATAGGGTTTAATGTGATGGAAGCGTTCTTGCGTGCAGGTTTTAAGCTAAAAGAAATTGTGATAAAGGAGCAACATAATTGCAGCTCTACGGGATACTGGATAAACCAAAGTATAAGATATAATTTTCTGCTAATTGCACATGAGTATTTATTTATATTTAGGAAATGAGTAATAAGAAGATAATCGAAAAGTAGCTGGTAATTTTGCTGAAAGGCAAATTTG
>JBLNDG010000018.1:0-2799 GCA_050261415.1 Caulobacteraceae bacterium
GCTATGATGTTCTTTTTGCCCTCACTCATGGGCTCTCGTCTTTTTCCCATATAAATGCCTCCTATGATTTCTTATTTTATCATAGAAAGCTTATTTTACAGACTTTTCTTCACACTCTCTAAAATTTATGAATGCAGAAATAATAGAACTAATTATATTAACAGTAGCAATTATCAAAACAATAGTTTTACCTGTCGCGTATTGCCTTTTCTGTTTTTCATCAAATGCTTTTAGTGCCTGCTCCCTTTCCTGTCCTGTAAGTTTATCCATAATAGCACCTTCCCATCATATATTAATATTAATAATCCTAATTATATGCTCATAAAACACCTTCAGTGTATTTTTTATCATTTCTACAATTGATCATATTATACCAAAGTCTGCAAAATGTACACTGTTGATTATACGCTTCCAAAACCCTCTCACGAAAAGATTTTTGGTGCAATCTAGTTTTGATTGTAGAAGTAATGTAGCTGCGCTTATAGTATGTGCTTACATCAGCAGCTATAGAATTGTAATTCGCATTAGGCTTATTGATGTACTGACTAATACCAAAAGGGCTATTACGTCTATTCAGAAATTGGCATATATAAGTCAAACGCTACAAAACCCTTTTGTCCTTCAACTGTTAAATATTCTTCAAGCCATTGATGGTTTCCATGCTTATAACCACTTGTTTCAAGCCATTTGAATAACTTTTGCCAGGTTTCTATTAAGCTTTTTGAGCTTTTTTGGGCTCGTGTTACTGCATATAGTCCACCTTCGAAATTTTTGAATTTTACATTAGCATCCTCTTTCTCATCTCCATTTACAGTAACCCAAACTTCATATCCATACTCAGCTTTTTCTTCCGTTTTTAACGGGTTATCGAAACCGAAATACCTTCTGCTTTTTGGCGGATTGTATAAATTATTCTCTTCTGCCCATTTTACCAATTGCTTTACTTTTGGGTAAATACCAAACTGCTTGAAATAAAGTTCTTTTGCTTCTGATAGAAGCCATTCAGTAATTGGTATCCATGCTTCTCTCTCAGGGTTTAAACCATATCCTCTGTAAAATGCAACTTTTACAGGTTCAAGTTTTACTATCCTAACATCTTTTAGTTTACCTATAGCCATTTTCCTACCACCTTCTGATATATCAAATTTATTAAATAAAATAACACCTTCCCCTTGTTTTCTTCTATATGTTCCAGGAGTAACACCAAACTCTTTTAAAAAGGCCCTTGTAAATACCTCCTGTGATTTAAATTCATAATCAAAAGCAATATCAATGATCCTTTTTTGACTGGAAATCAATTCATTGGCCGCAATGCTGAGCCGCCTTTTCCTTATGTAATCCTTAACAGACATTCCAACTATACTGTTAAATATCCTATAAAAGTGCGGTACAGAGCAAAATGCTTTTTTACTCAAATCCAATAAATCAATAGATTCGTTAATGTTTTCTTCTATATAATTAATAGTCGTTTGAATTCTTGAAAAATAATCCATATCACTCGCACCTTCCAGAAATATTTTAGCATTTATATTTTCACTGATTTGATGTTTTTTATCATTTTTTATGTTCATTACCAAGGTAAATGTTATTCTGATTTTGGCTGGATATGATATAATACAGTCAAAATTCATGAAGCAGTATTGTGGAATAAGTAGTATTAGGGAGGGTTAAAGATGATTACATCAGAGAGTATCATGTCAATTTCAAAAAGCGATCTACAAGAGGCATCAAAGGCTCTATACACAGAGGATATCCCACAGCTTGTTGAATGGCTAAACCTAAAGGACGATAATGTCAGATACCAGGCATTTCTCCTTTTACAAAACAGGTCTTTATTCTGTGATGATGTTTATCCGTATTGGGATACTTTCCGAAGCAAGCTGCGGAGCGATAACTCCTATCAGAGAAGTATTGGACTTATGCTGCTTTCCGAGAACGTAAAATGGGACGAAGGGAACAGGATGGAGGATACTATCGATGAATTTCTGATGCTACTCGATGACGAAAAGCCTATAACAATTCGTCAATGTATTCAGTCATTAGGAAAAATTGCTTCAGCGAAGCAAGGCTTGAATGACAAAATAGCTTCCAGGTTAATTTCCTTTGATATCATTGCTGTTAAAGAAACAATGAGAAAATCCGTACTTCTTGATATTCTGAATGTACTGCTCGTAATTAGGCAAGAACATAAAACAGATGCAATAGAAAACTTTATCTTGAATGCGTTATCAGGAGAGGTATTAGATAAAAAATCAAAGAAACAAATTGAAGCACTTTTATAGCAAATCTCTGCATAAATTTTTGATCATCATGGGATTTATCTGATGATTTAAACGCGAAATAATTAAATTAAACAGATTAAGAAATATCAATGTCTTTCGGCCGGTAGCTGCGGGAACTGATGGACAAAGGCGAAATTGAGTATGTTCAGAATGGCAACCGCCGATTGTTAGCAGATTCCGCAATATGGGACTGGTATGAAAGGAATAAAGTTGCGGTTAATTTGCAGTGGGAAAGGAGGTAAAAGGAATTATGGCGGTAACTCCAAGGCAAGTTAAAAATGAACGCAATGCTGACGGTACTTTAACCGGCAGGTCCGGTACGGTATATGACGTAAACATCAAGTTTTGCTGAATGGATTTCTGCAATTTGTTGATAAGCAACCTGTGTAAAAGAAAGGCTGTGTGAAACTTTTTCTGTAAATTAACTTTCTATGATAATTTTCAATGGGGCTTGTAGGCCAGATTCTGGCTTACAAGCCCTTGGTAACAATATAGTGAAAAGCAAATGGCATGTCAA